>JBGAVF010000322.1:0-2934 GCA_044228315.1 Bacteroidia bacterium
TGGAAGGCATGGTAACCTGGATCAGCAACAAGGCGGAGTTCACGCCCAAAACCATACAAACCAAAGATGAACGGGCGAATCTGGTATACGCCATCAAAATAAAAGTACTGAACAATGGCTCATTAAAAATAGGCATGTACGTAGAAGTGAAACTGAATTAAACTTCTTGCTGCATCATCCATGAAAGCAAATACATTGCACGCAGAAAACGCTTCCTGCATTTCGGTATCCGCCTCGCATCTTTCCAAATACTACGGTAAGAAGAAAGAAGTGAAGGCGGTGACGGATATTTCATTTGAAGTGAAAAAGGGGGAACTGTTTGGACTCATTGGCCCCGACGGAGCCGGCAAAACAAGCCTCTTCCGTATGCTCACCACCTTGTTGCTCCCCGACGAAGGAAGTGCCACTGTGGAAGGGTTTGACGCGGTAAAAGAGTACCGTAACATACGCGGCATAGTTGGGTATATGCCCGGCCGGTTCTCATTGTATCAGGACCTTACAGTGGAAGAAAACCTGAATTTTTTCGCCACCGTATTTCAAACAACAATTGATGAGAACTACCATCTAATTAAAGACATATACGTACAACTGGAACCCTTTAAAACGCGCAGGGCCGGAAAACTATCAGGCGGTATGAAGCAGAAGCTGGCCCTTTGTTGTGCATTGATACATAAACCGGCCGTCCTGTTTCTGGATGAACCCACTACAGGAATAGACCCGGTTTCACGCAAGGAGTTGTGGGAAATGCTGAAACGACTGAAAGTAGAAGGTATTACGATTGTTGTGGCCACACCGTATATGGATGAGGCGGCCTTATGCGACCGAATTGCACTGATGCAGAACGGGAAGATACTGACCATCGACACCCCGGATGCGATCTGCGATGCGTATCCCGACACCTTGTATGCTGTGAGATCGGAAGAACGTTCCCGGCTTATTCGGGTGCTTTCACAAAACCCTTCGTATGTAAGTTGCTATGCCTTTGGAGAAGATGTGCATGTGGCCTTGCCTGCCTCTCAACTAGGCGGCTTTCAGCTTATATCCGACTATCTCCATGACAACAATATTACATCCTTTGATATACACGAAATGAAAGCCGGTATTGAAGACTGCTTTATACGATTGATGCAATGAACACCCCTGAAACCGTTATACAATGCAAGGCGCTTAGCAAACACTTCGGTGATTTTGTGGCGGTGAATGCAATCAGTTTTGATGTGAAAAAAGGTGAGATCTTTGGCTTTCTGGGCGCCAACGGAGCCGGTAAAACCACCGCCATGCGCATGCTGTGCGGGCTCTCTACTCCTACCTCAGGAATTGCCACTGTGGCCGGTTACGATGTATTTACCCAAACCGAACAGATCAAAAAAAGCATTGGCTATATGAGTCAGAAATTTTCCATGTACGAAGACCTGAATATTATCGAGAATCTGGAATTCTTCGGTGGTATTTATGGTATGCATAAAGCAGAAATAAAAACCAAAAGTAACGCGTTGATTGAACGACTCGGCTTGCAGGCTGAAGCCAGAAAACGGGTTGGGTCGTTACCGCTGGGCTGGAAGCAGAAACTCGCCTTTTCGGTAGCCATTTTTCACCGGCCCGAGATCGTATTTCTGGATGAACCCACCGGAGGCGTGGACCCGGTGACCCGCCGTCAGTTCTGGAATCTGATACACGACGCATCGGATGATGGCATCACCATTTTTGTGACTACGCATTACATGGATGAAGCAGAATATTGTCACCGGGTATCCATCATGGTTGACGGCAACATTGCAGCCATGGATAGTCCGGCTGCGTTAAAAAAACAATACAATGCCCCTTCCATGGACGATGTGTTCTATAAACTGGCAAGGGGTGCCAAACGAAACGAATAACGCCATGGGAACAACAAAATTCATCAACCGCTTTCATTCCCGGCTCCTGATCTTCATCCGCAAAGAGTTTTATCATGTGCTGCGGGATAAAAAAGTGCTGCTCATTCTTTTCGGCATGCCGGTGGTGCAGGTGTTGCTGTTCGGCTTTGCTTTATCCAATGAAGTGAAGGACACACACCTGGCCATCCTCGACATGAGCCATGATGCACTTTCCCGTGAAATTATTGCCAAAACAGATGCCAGCCATTATTTCGATATAGAAAAGAACATCACTTCCTTCCGAGATCTGGAAAATGCCTTTCAGGAAGGAAAAATAAAAGCAGCGCTGGTGTTCCCTCCCCACGAAGGTTCCGATGCACAACAAGGTTCCGATGCTAAGGTTCAGATCATTACCGATGCTACGGATGTAAACCTTTCGAATTCTGTAACCGGATTTCTCACCGCCATCATCAACGATTACCAGCAGGGAAAAGCAAACGGAATAACAGTGCCGTATCGCATCACCACTGAAACACGCATGCTTTACAATCCGCAACTACGCGGAGCTCCGAATTTTGTTCCGGGGGTAATGGCCATGGTATTGCTGCTGGTATGCGTAATGATGACCGCCATAGCCATTGTGCGTGAAAAAGAGCTCGGCACCATGGAGGTACTGCTGGTATCGCCCATGAAACCGGCCGCTGTGATCATCTCCAAAACAGTACCGTATCTGATGTTATCGGTAATAAACCTGTCGGCCATTTTACTTCTGAGTGTATATGTACTGGATGTCCCGATCAAAGGCAGCCTCTTGTTATTAATGCTGGAAAGCACGTTGTTTATCATCACCTGCCTGACACTGGGCATCCTTATCTCCATACGCACCCAATCCCAGCAGGCCGCCATGTTGGCGTCACTGGTGGGCATGATGCTGCCAACGCTGATGCTGAGCGGGTTCATGTTCCCTATTGAGAACATGCCGGTACCGCTTCAGGTCATCTCCAATATCCTGCCATCAAAATGGTACTATACCATTGTAAAAGCAGTCATGATCAAAGGTGTTGGGTTTGCATCGGTA
>JBGAVF010000323.1:0-2932 GCA_044228315.1 Bacteroidia bacterium
GGCTAAACCATGGTGATCCTTACCCTCATATCGCTTTTCATCCTGTACCGGTATTACCATTTCCGTAAAAAGGTAACGGATGAAAATCTGGTACGAAAGAACCGTTCCTTATACCTGGATCATTTTTTAGACGGACATTTCAGCTATTACCATGCACTGGATGAAAATGCCAGAGCACGGTTTATTCAGCGTATCCTGTTGCTGGAGAAACACAAAACTTTTTTTACACCTTCCCGCATTCCGCCCGAGAATGCCAAGGTGCTGATGCTGGCCGTTTGGGTGCTGCTCACACTGGGCTGGGACGAAACACAGATCACCCGCATACAGGGCATCAATACCGGCATTTCCGACAACAGCCCGGAAACTTCAGCCGAGGCTGCGCCTACGGTACAGATACCCTTCGCCTGGGACAAGAAACTGAGAGGTTACCTGTATGAGAAACCTATTCAGCATCAGGTGATCAAGGAATGGGCCGGTATTATGTATACGTATTACTTTAAAAACGAGCCTGCCGATGAGCCGGATTTCGATGCCTGGGAGGCGGTGGCCGAAGTACAGATAAAACATATTGAAGCATCTCCTCAGGAGCCGTTCGCCCTGGGCTGTGATACATCATCCATGCAAACCTTTTTTGTTACTTGTATCCTGAAATTCTTTGATGAGCCCGTGCTTTTTCATCAGCATTATATAACGCTGTATGAAGCCACGGCCCGGCTGATGAAGCAGGACCCTGCGCTGAAACTGGGGGCTTAGCCTTGTCGGGTGAGTCGGGTAATGAGTTCGGTATATTCCGGAAATGCCATACACAGGCGTTCCCGTTCGGCCATTTCAAAATCCTGAAAATCGAAGCCCGGGGCTACTGTGCAGCCCACCAGTGAATAATCACCGCTGCTTTCCGAGGCGAACCAGTCGCCGGCCTTTACCACCGCCTGATAGGTCCAGTCGGCTTCCGTGGCGGAGGCACCCAGACAAATACGGCTATATCCGCCAAAATGATGCAGCACATGTACGATGCACGGACTGCCCTCATAAAAATGCCATACCTCATCGCTGGCAATGCGGTGAAAGGCTGAAAAATTTCCTTTGGTGAGTAAAAAATAAATGGCGGTGCTCATGCTGCGGCTCCCGGTAACGTCGGGGCTGTGCAGGATCTCATCACTGCGGTAGGTTTCCCTGAAATAGCCACCTTCCGGATGGGGTTCCAGTTCCAGATGATGGATGAGGCTTTCGATGCGCGGATTCATGCCGGCAAGTATACTCATTTTTCATGGCTCAGAATCCGCATCAAGCGCAGCTTTTGCCGCAGAGGCGTAAAATATTTCTTTCGTATCTTCGTTGCTTTATTGCATGAAATACGGCCCATACTTTTTCCTTCTCCTTGTGGTTGTGCTCGGTAGCTGCCGGAAAGATCATATTTTAAAAGATACCGGCATTTCGCTGAAGCTCTCGGCCGATACAGTGAAGTTCGATACCGTGTTCAGCCGTTTCGATACCCTGCATGCGCCACTTTCTTCCACACGCACCGTAAAAGTGTACAACCCGTATAAAAATGCTGTAGAGACCTCGGTTCGTCTGGCCGGAGGCGCCGCTTCGGTGTACCGCATCAATATCGACGGCACGCCGGCTTCTTCCATAGATAACTACAAACTGGCCGGAGGCGATTCCATGTATATATTCATACAGGTGACCCCAAGGATCACGACCCAGGCCAATCCCCTGTTTGTAGAAGACAGCATCCTCATCACCACCAACGGACATCAGCAAAAAATACATCTCGTAGCCTGGGGACAGGATGCGCATTACTTTTTTCAAGACACCATAAAAACAGACGCGGTATGGAACGATAAAACAAAGCCCTATGTAATTTGGGACTACCTATTGGTGGCTCCGGGTGTAAAGCTTACCATTGAAGAAGGTGTAAAAATATGCAACCATGTTGGCTCAGATTTTAATGTGATGGGGACGCTTGAAGTGAATGGCACAGAAAAAAATCCGGTTGTATTCCAGGGTGACCGGCTGGAAAGAAATCTCGATGATGTTCCGAATCAATGGCTGGGTATTCACTTTTGGCCCGGTGCAAAAGACAATGTGATCAGAAATGCCATTATTAAAAACGGGGTTACCGGTGTGCGTGTCGATTACTTACCGGCGAACAGCAACCCAAACCTCATCATGAATAATACGCTGATACGCACCATGTCGAGCAGCTGCCTTTCCTCCTATTCGGCCCGGGTGCAATGTGTGAATTGTGTATTCATCGAAGCAGGACAACTTTGTGTGTACGGGCAGTACGGCGGTGATTATGAATTTATTTACTGCACCATCGGCAATCCGCATTGCATCAATTTCCAGAGCAACTACCCGGCCTGTTATCTGGGCAATGCCGATTATGAAATCACCGATGCCAATGGCAACGTGATCTCGAAAACACCCAGCTTTATGAAATACAAATTGGTGAACAGCATCATCTATGGAGAAAGTACCAACGAAGAAGAACTGGGCATTTACGATGGAGGTCGTCCGGCCAATGTCACCCTTCAGGTGATCGATCATTGCCAGATCAAAACCAAAATTCAAGGCCTTGGCATCAATGGCAATATCATCAATACCGATCCGAAGTTCAAGGACCGTTGCAAGTACAACTACGAACTTGATACCTTGGCTCCGGCGGTGAATAAAGCCTTATCCCTTACCGGCGTAGTCGATTTTGATATCAAGGGCACCCCCCGCGATAACACACCTTGTATAGGAGCCTACGAACGGAATTAATACCTCACATGAAACAAGCGTTGCATCACTTTATGACCACGGCCTTGCTGCTGTCAGGTATGGGCTGTGCCATCGTTTGCCGGGCGCAGGTTCCTGATACAACCTGTAGTGGGATGTGTATCGATCATATCCCATCGGTGAAATATGTAGCCGGTGCCAAGGC
>JBGAVF010000324.1:0-2923 GCA_044228315.1 Bacteroidia bacterium
ATCAGGTGCTCACGGCAAAACACCTGAATTCACTCTTCGACTTCCTCGATGAACAAAACCGCTTAACCCGGAACCGGCTTATCGGTGTCGGTATTGCCTGCGGGCTTGTACCGGATACAGACGCTGCCCGCGTTAAAATAAGCAAAGGGGTAGGCGTAACATCGGCCGGATACCTGATCCCTTTCGATGGCGGATTGTATCCGTATTACCGAAAGAACAAGTATGTGTTTCCTGACGATTTTGCTGAGATTAAAGCCGATTATGGTTTTGATTATCTTTCATGGGAAGCCTATGCCTTGCTTGATACCGTTAAGGATGCAGCCACCGATCTCGAAATAAAGTCGAATGCTGCTTTTATGGCTGATAAGGTGGTGGTTTTATTGCTCGAGAAAAAATCATCCGCGCTGAAAAACTGCACCAACAATGATTGTGACGACAAAGGGGAAAATGTGGAATACACGTACCGCCCCCTGCTGGTTACGAAAAAAAGTCTTGAAAAATACAAACCGGGTGCCATGCTTTCCCAGAAGGCAGCGATGCCCGAAGTATATCTGAAACGGTTCAATGTTCCTCATAAAAATATCAGTAGTCCCGATCAGTTGTTCAAAGCATTTTATGTTGCTGCCACAGATAATGAACTCCTCAATAACCTGCAGGATGCCTACAAACAGTCGTATCAGGTATTCTCGCCTTTTTTATCAGAGGTGTTTCCATCCAACCCGTTTGATTCTCTGAAGTCATATATTTCTGAAGTGGCCCAGATTCTCAAGCAAAATGAAGATGTGATCTTTGTTCAATATCTGCTTGACTGGGTGGATGACCTGATAAAAGCATACCATGAATTTCGCCATGTCTCGGAAGATATCATCTCGGAATGCTGTCCCGATGCGAATGCTTTTCCGTTTCACCTGTTGCTGGGTGAAATAGAGAAGGATGATAACAACAAACCTCCGGTATACCGACACTATTTCCTGTATTCCTCATTACTTGACGGATATACAAAGGGGAAAGATGAAGTGCTTTTTTACTTCCAGCGAATGGTGCGACTCGTGAAAGACTTTGTTCCCCCGTCCTTAAAAGCATCTCAGAAGGATGAAATTCGTGTAACCCCCAGCCGTTGGGGTCAGGCCTGGCTTTCGGAACGGGCGATTCCGTATTATTATAAGCCCAAGCCATTGGTTCAGGTATGGAACTATGCGCTATCGAGATATAAATTCCATAGTCGCAACCTTTCTTACAATGCCTTTGCATACAGTGAATCAGATGCTGTTCTGAATCCGCTTCTCTACGATATCGAAAGGAATGATTTTTTCCGGGTGGAAGGACATATCGGTAAACGAATTACCGATGCATACGAATCCCTCATTGAAATGAAGCAGGAATTTAATCTTCCTTTTGAGGTGGTGGCAGTCAACCTCAATGCATCCCTTATCAATGATAAATTTATTGGCGATGCACAGCTTATGTGCAGGTATAAAGACCTGGAATCTGATTACAACCGTTCGATTGTGTTGTTGCTGGAGAAGCTACACCGGTCGGTATGCTTTGCCACCCGATTGCCATACATGGCCCGCGAGTCGGTGAAGAAAATGAAAAAAACGGATATCGGACTTGATTTTTCAGCAATAAATAAGAATGATTGCTTCACACATTCCAACACACGAAACAAATATGCACAGTTCGTATATGCCAAGCAAAAGAACGGGTATAAGAAAGGCGATTTCGTAAAGGAGATTTATATTCCTCAGGCCAACACCGCCGGAAAGGAATATCTTCATTTGCTGAGTATCGGTGCCGACATCCCTTCTCCGTCGGAGAATGCACTCAACGATATAGTTACTGCAATATACCAGCAGGTATTTTATTTTCTGAAACTGATTGATGCGTTACTGGAAGACCTTTTGGTGCCTGCCCTGAGCAAGCTGGATTATAATGGGTTTGCCCTGAGTATGCACCGTTTTGAAGCGGCGGTAAATGCGGTGTTAAAGGAAGCGGTATTGCTTATTCAGGCACAAATGAAAGCCGATAAGGCAAACCCGTTTCTGAGTGATATTGAATTTGATGTAGTGGTGGATGAACTGGAAAAGTTACTCGATATGGGTATAGAAGAAGAGGTGCAGTCGCTGTACTTCGAGTTGCAGAAGCGCTACAATCAGCTTTTACGTGAACTTACCTATAACTTCTACAGCAAAAGCAATACGGGTTTGGAACATAAGGCCGGTGTGCCGGGTGGAGGTACCTTGGTGCTGGTATATCAGTATGAGGCCCGTAATGAAATTGTAGGTAAAAAACGCATCGTTGAAAACCAATCGGCTTTCATAGAAAACAAGTCGGATTCCGGAAATGAATTACGGATGTTGAAGATATCGGAAGAGATAGACCCTTCGGAAAACAAGACGATTGATTTCCTGGAAGAAATTCGTTCAAAGTACGGGCACAATCTTACGAAGGCAAAAATGGAGGAACTTGAAAGGATGATTGATGAGCTGCAGGGAGACATTGAAAAAACACCGAAGAAACGTTCCGGTTTCAATTCGCTTGTATTGGCCGACTTTTATTTGCCATACAACTGCTGCGGTGGTTGTGGTTCCCCGGTTTATGAAAGAGAAAGAAGCGTTCCGAAAGAACCGGAACCCGAGAAAAAGATCGTGAATCTTACACGTTCCGTTTGTTTTGCCGAGAAACTGGATTTGAAAGAAATAATAAAAAGCGGAGCAGATGCCGGTACCCTGGACGCTGTCGATACAATAATTTCAGACGGCGGACTTACCATAGACCCGGCTTCTTTTGCTATAAAAATTTCAAAGACCGATGCAACAAAAGAATTCCAGATTATTTACGCAAGTAAGGGTGTAAACACAGTTTTTGAAGTGCACCTTTCCCTTAAAATATTTGTGACCGATGCTTCGTTCAAATTGGGACT
>JBGAVF010000325.1:0-2898 GCA_044228315.1 Bacteroidia bacterium
CATAGAGATATACCGGTTTTCGTTCAGTACCGGCTGTGGAATATTCTGCTTCTCCACTTTCGGACAGGGTTTGATGCTTCCGAAATACTTCTCTACGAGTTTTACGGTTTCGGCTGTGTTTACATCGCCACCAATAGTGATGACGGCATTATTCGGGCCGTACCAGCGAAGAAAAAATGCTTTCAGGTCATTCACACTTACTGCATTCAGGTGATCAATATAGCCAATGGTAAGCCAGCTGTACGGGTGTCCTTTCGGATAAAAGGCGCGTGAAATATTTTCCGATACCAGTCCGTACGGGCGGTTGTCATAATTCTGACCCCGTTCGTTTTTTACGGTACCTCTTTGTACTTCAAATTTTTCCTGCGTTACCGAGTCCAGTAAAAAGCCCATACGGTCGGCTTCAAGCCAAAGGGCCACCTCCAGCTGATTTTTTGGGATCGTTTCATAATAGTTGGTTCGGTCGCGGTTGGTAGTGCCGTTAAGCGTACCCCCTGCGTTGGAGATAATTTTAAAATGCTGGTCATCGCCCACATGCTTACTTCCCTGAAACATCATGTGCTCAAAGAAATGGGCAAAGCCCGATTTGCCCGGCAACTCACGCGCACTGCCTACATGGTAGGTAACATCCACATGCACCAGCGGATCGCTGTGGTCTTCGTGAACAAGTATGGTAAGTCCGTTTTTGAGTTTGTACATCTCATACGGAATGGTGACTTCGTTGGGTTTTGAAGGGATTTTTTCGATGAGCCTTGCCTGTGCATTCAGTAAAGAATGTGTGCAAATAATGGCGGCGACAAGACATGTAATTTTCCTGATCATGGGGAGTTGCAAAATTTTAGCTATGTTCAAAAAAACGGTATTTTTATGATAATCCAATAGGATATCCGGGATTCGTTGCATCATACTTCTGACAGGCATCATTGATTTACATCAATTAAAGGACACTTACCTCCCGCTTTCTATTCACTTAAGGTTTCAAAATGTAATAAAAACAAGGCAGAGCGTATATTTTTCACGCACAATTTTTTTTACTGCCAAATTGTTTTTAAACTTGTGACTTGCAATTTGCATAGTAATTTTAACAATTTACTAAATAATGGAGAAGATTATATGATGAATCATTTACTAAAACAACTCTCATTTTCCTTTTTTGCTTTTTTAATTTCTATTGCTTCGTATGCTCAGAATACGGCCTCGATAAAAGGCCGCATGCTGGATGAAAAAGGAGAACCCATCCCGTATGCATCGGTACGGATCGAAGGCACCACCGTTGGAAGCAACACCGACCTGGATGGTAATTTTGAACTTAAAAATCTGGCGGCCGGAACCTATACCGTTTTGGGCAGCTACCTGGGATATTCTCCCAGCAAGCAAATTGTGAAACTTGCTGCCGGTGAAACCAAAGTAATAAAAATCGATATGGCCCCCGACAACAAAAACCTGAAAGAGGTGGTTGTGGTGGGTTACGGAACTCAGGTGCGGAAAGAAGTAACCGGAGCTGTGACGAAAGTAGGGGCCAAGGAAATTACTTCAGTTCCTGTGCCCAGTGTAGAAGCAGCTTTACAAGGCAAAGCCGCCGGTGTGCAGGTTTCCATTGGAAGCGGTCTTTCCGGTGCGGCCTCTGTGGTACGCATCCGGGGAATTGCTTCGGTAACGGCGGGTAGCGACCCGTTGTATGTAGTGGATGGCATTCCCATTTCACAAGATTATTTTATGCGCAATGCTACCGATGGAGGAAACGGGGGCGCTAAAAACAACAACCCTCTGGCCACACTCAATCCCGAAGATATTGAATCGATCGACATCCTGAAAGATGCAGCGGCTACAGCCATTTATGGATCCCGGGGAGCCAACGGGGTAATCATCATTACCACGAAACGCGGCAAAAAGAAAGGCTGGAAATTCGATGTGTCAATACGGGAAGGTGTATCCACCATGGCGTCTACTCCCCAAATGATGAACAGTGCCCAGTATCTTCAGATGCTTCAGGAAGCGTATGAAAACGACGGAGGAACCGGACGTGCTCCGCTGCCTGCCGGATTGTCGTGGTCGCAGGCACAGGCCACCAACACCGACTGGGTGAAAGAAACCACCCGCAACGGGATCAAGCAATTGTACAGCCTGGGTACCAGCTACGGAGGCAAAAAACTTAATGCGTATATGAATGCCACCCTCGATAACGCGCAATCGTTCATTGTGGGTGATGGCTACCGACGGGCTTCGGGCAGAGCCAATATTGATTATACCGTGAATAAATGGATGAAGGTATCGTACACAGGGTCGTACTCCAACGGATTAAACAACCGTGTTGACGGAGGATGGGGCGGTGGACTGGGTGCTGCCATGAGTACCGCACTTCCTATTTACCCCATTAAAAACAGCGATGGCACCTGGTTTACAGCCGCCGGTGTAAGCAACAATCCGGTGTTCATGCGTGAGAATAAAAAACAAGCCACTACCCAGCAACGAACACTGCAGGGGGTAAGTTTCGATTTCACTCCGGTGAAAGACCTGACCGTTCATGTGCAGGGTAACTACGATTATCTCGACAATACCGATGATGTATATGAAGACACAGCCCTGGTAAAACGTCCGAAAGGAATTGCCAAACGCGGTGCCACCTATAATAGCAATTACAATGTGATCACCACTGCCACTTATAACCAGACGATCAAAAAAGATCATAAATTTACATACCTCATTGGTAATGAGTTTCAGCGTTATCAGAATGTGGTAAAATACCTGGAATACAATAACATGACCGGCCCCTTGTCGGAAGTTACCGGTCTCGATTCAAACCGTACCCCTTCTTCCGGAATACAAGGAATTTATTACGGGGTGTATAACAGCCAGTTCGGCCGTATCAACTACCAGCTGAAGGAGAAATATTATGTA
>JBGAVF010000005.1:0-23356 GCA_044228315.1 Bacteroidia bacterium
TCGTTAGTGATGGAAAAATCACGGCCGGTGATGTATACATGAATGAAGGCCGGATCGAAAAAATCGCTCCGCTGATCGACAAACCTGTTTCCCTTGAAGTAGACGGAACCGGCAAATTCCTGTTGCCGGGTATCATCGACGATCAGGTGCATTTCCGGGAACCCGGGCTTACCCACAAAGCCACCATTTACAGCGAAAGCCGGGCCGCCGCTGCCGGAGGTGTCACCAGTTTTATGGAGATGCCCAATACGGTTCCCAATGCCTTAACCCAGGAACTGCTGGAAGATAAATACCGCATAGCGGAACGCACCAGCCTGGTGAATTATTCCTTTTTCATGGGTGTAAGCAACACCAATTACGATGAAGTAATGCGTACACCGCTGAATACGGTTTGCGGAGTGAAAATATTTATGGGGGCAAGTACCGGCAATATGCTGGTGGACGACCCTTCGATACTGGAAAGGATTTTTTCGGCCTCTCCGAAATTAATTGCCACCCACTGTGAAAACGAACCCATGATCCGCCGTAACCTTGCCATGATGCAGGAGAAATACGGAGATAACATTCCGGTGGAGATGCACCCTGTGATCCGGAATGAAGAAGTATGTTATTCATCCAGCGAGGAAGCCGTTTACCTTGCTAAAAAACACAATACACGGCTGCATGTGCTGCATATTTCAACAGCCGATGAACTCTCTTTGTTTTCCAATGCGCTCCCCCTTTCTGAAAAAAGAATTACTGCCGAAGTTTGCGTACACCACCTCTTCTTCGATGCCGGTGATTATAGAACCCTTGGAAGTAAAATAAAGTGCAACCCGGCCATCAAAGATGCACACCATAAGCCATTGTTATTGCAGGCACTGCTAAGCAACACACTTGATGTGGTGGCCACCGATCACGCACCACATACCCTGGAAGAAAAAAACAATTTGTACGGCAAATCGCCTTCCGGACTCCCTCTGGTACAGCATGGCATTCACATGATGCTCGACTTTCATGCCAGGGGACTGATTTCACTGGAACGCATCGTTGAAAAGATGTGCCATGCACCGGCCGAACTCTTCCGGATAAGAGACCGCGGGTATATCAGGGAAGGGTATTATGCCGATGCGTTTATCCTCGACCTGAATAAATCGACAACGGTTACTCCTGAAAATATTTTTTACAAATGCGGATGGAGTCCGCTGGAAGGCAAAACACTTCCCGGGATCATTGATACCACATTTGTGAATGGCAACATTGTGTATGCCGGAGGAAAATTTGATGAAAGCAGTAACGGAATGCGGCTCTGGTTTAATGAAAACTAATCATCCTTTGCCGACACATTTGCATCCTGCCAAAACGATGAGAACACTTCGGTTTGCCAAACAGCATGCGCGATGGAGACGCATTGCTACCGGGGTTATATGTTGTCTGCTGCTGATCTGCATGCATTCCGTTGCACAGATAAAACTCGATACCCGCGTTCAAACACAACAGTACAACAAAGGGTTCAATATTATGCCGGTATATTTAACCCATAGCAACCTGCTTGAATATTATACCGATGCATGGTCGGGCGAAACCCTTGAAAAATTCCGGGTGAAACTCCCCGACCTCACGGGCTGTACCGATACAGCCTATGCTTTCATATACTTTAGCGGATTTCAGCGGGCCTCCTGCCCGAATTATGCGGTGGTCATTATTGGCAATGCCCAAAGCTATCTGATCCCTAAATTCTTCATCGACTATAACCATAATCTGGATTACTCCGATGACGGGCCGGCCATCTCTTTTCCCTATAACGGGGATGAGATTTCGTTCAACCTGTGCAATGCAGCCGACTCTACTGCCTGCCTGCACTACCGCCTTACCCGCTACTATTTACAGAATCAGTATGAACTGAGGCGAAACCTCAATGACTTTTTCAGCAGCAATGCCGGCACCAAGCAATATGTGGGCCTCGATAACAGTTACCGTATTCAGGTAATGAACCAATGGGGAACGGATGTAAGCATCGGCACCGATAGTTTCCGTATCACCGTGGAAGATCATAACAACAACGGAAAATACAACGACCCCGGTGTGGACCATATTCAACTCTCGCCATACGGCACGGAGCCGGTAAGTAACATTGTAAACGAAGGGTCTTTGATTCAGCCTAAAAAAACGGGTGACATTTTATTACAGCATCTGAATGAAAGCTATGCTGTTAGCAACATTGCCTCCAACGGCCGCACACTTAACCTGAGGTATAACGGAAAACATGTGAGAGCCGCTGAAAAGCTGGTCCATAAAAGGGCTCCCCGATTTAAATATGAACTTCTCACCTACCGCAAATACAATAAACTGAGAAAATTCAGAGGCCAGGAAGTATATATTTTCTTTTATAATTTTAAAACGGCCGACACAGCTACGTTTGAACAACTTCGCGCATTGTATGAAGCATCAGGCAGCCGGCTTAAGATCATTGCCCTGAATTATGGAAACGATCCGCTGTTTGTAAAGGATTTTGTGAAGACCCGGTATTATATGTGGAGTAACGGACTTGCCACCAAAAAAATAGCCACCCGTTATTGTATTGATCAGCTGCCTATGGGCTTTTACCTGAACCGGAACCTGCGGGTTGAAAAAATAGGCATCACGCCTGCGGAAATGCTGCAATTGATACAAAACGCCCCCCGGAGATAACTACACATGCATAAAAAAAGGGAGCGTTTCCGTTCCCTTTTCTGTCTTTGCGTTTTACACGTTTCGCAATCGCTCCTTGTACTTGATCAATTGTGCTTTCAATGAGTCTTCCGCCATATCCACGGCGGCTTCAAAGGTTCGGCTTTGCTCTTTTACAAACAGGCTCTGGTTGTTTACATGTAATTTCACTTCCACCAGTTTGTTCTCCTTTGCATCGCTGGTGAGTTTTAAAAAGACCTCGCCACTCACAAAACCATCGTAAAATGTTTCCAGTTTATTTAGTTTTTTCTGAATGTACTCAAGCAACTTTTTGTCTGCATCAAAATGAATGGATTGGATTTCTAGTTTCATAGTAAGAATAGTTAAGATCTTGGATGTGCGTTTTTATGTGCCTTCTTCAATTGTTCAATATTGTTGTGGGTATACACCTGTGTGGCTGCAAGGCTACTGTGTCCCAGAATTTCCTTTATGGCCTGAATATCGGCCCCCGCACTAAGCATATGTGTGGCATAGGTATGTCGCAGCATGTGCGGGTTCTTTTTTTCGAGTGAGCTGTGCAGGGTGAAGAACCCGGAAACGGTCCGATACACAAATTTTGCATACAGTTTCTTTCCGTTGTCGAGCACCAGCAGGTGACGGGTGTCGGCTTGCTTCAATGCATTTTTGGCAGAAAGGTAATGCGCAATATCGCCGGCCAGTTCACGGGTAATTGGAATGATACGCTCCTTGTTACGTTTCCCCAGCACTTTAAGTTCCAGCTTTTGCAGGTCCGCGTTCTCTGTTTTGAGGTTCACCAGTTCGCTGAGCCGCATGCCTGTATGGTAAAGCATGGTTATAATAAGCCGGTTACGAATACCTGTGAACGAGTCTTCAACCGGAATATCCGAAACCTGCTTCATGGTTCGTTCATCGGCAAATGCAGGCAGCCTTGAAGGCACTTTTGGCGCGGTGATGGCCGCCATTGGATTCTTTAAAATGACTCCTTCCTGAATAAGATATTTGTAAAAACTGCGGCAGGTATTCAGTTTACGTGCAATGCTACGGGCTGAAATACCCGACTCCATCAAAGATGCCATAAAAGATCGTACCGATGAAGCGCCGGCTTCCTCTAACCGTGAAGTGCCGAATTCGTTTTGGAGAAAAGAACTGAACTGGAAAAGATCGGTTTGGTAGGCAGCAAGGGTATGAGTCGAATACCGCTTTTCAAACCTTAAAAAATCAATGAAATTAGCTATCTTTTCCATATCCGACTCTCATTACAAAGCTAAATAAAAAATGTTGTGAAAAATAATTTTTATCTCATATCAAATAATATATTTTTGAACCCTAAATTTAAAAAACCAGCTATGAACTTTCCTGCCGATTTAAAATACACAAAAGACCATGAATGGGTACGTATGGATGGAGAATTTGCCTACATAGGCATCACCGATTTTGCTCAACATGAGCTGGGCGACATCGTATTTGTGGAAATTGAAACCGAAGGAGATACACTTGATTCAGAAGCTGTGTTCGGAACCGTTGAAGCAGTTAAAACCGTATCTGATTTGTTTATGCCTTTGGGTGGTGAAGTGGTTCAGTTCAACAAGGAACTGGAAAGCAACCCACAGTTTGTAAATGAAGATCCGTATGGAAAAGGCTGGATGATAAAGGTGAAACCGAGTGGTGCCGCCGGACATCTGATGTCGGCCGACGAATACAAAGCCCTTGTCGGAGCCTGATCTGTCAGAACCGGCAAGCGAACAGCGAGTTCTTTTTAAAGGCGCTGTAAGTAACATATTGTTATGAAGCAGTTTATTAAACACAGCCGGTTTGCTCTGATATACAGCATTATTGTTATTCTTTTATGTGCTTTGCCCGGTGACAGTATGCCTTCACTGGATTTCATGGATCTTTTCTCGTTCGATAAAATAGCACACATGCTGGCCTTCGGTATCTTATGCATTCTTACCGCTATTGCCCTGGCCAAATACCTGCATTTTAGCTACATGCGTAAATATGTGCTGCACTGGACCTTCTTTTACTGCATCTTTTTAGGCGCTGCCACCGAAACCGGACAAGCCTACCTCGCAGTTCACCGATCGGGCGACTGGCTCGACTTTATTGCCGATGCACTTGGCGTTTTAGCCGGTTTGGTGCTGTTTCTAATACTTTACACCCGCAAGCCGGTCCGCTTATGAAGCCTGTAAAAGCCTATACGTTTCAGGGAAAGGTGATCGTATCTATAATACGATGCTTACTTGCTGTAGTGCATGTTTTCACGGGCAGGAAATGGAAACGCCCGGTTAAAAATTTCAGTGAAAACTCCCTCCTCTTCTCGCTTACTGATGTTTTATACCTGTCGTATAAGTATTACTTCGCGGCTATTAAGGAATGGGACAACCCCTCCTCTCCGCAAAAAATCGACAGCCGGTTTACGCCACCTGAAATCTCAGGGGATGCCCCTTGCGTAACCATCACGGCCGGAGGTGATCTCATGCCCTATAACTGGATCCGTAAAGAATTCTGCAGGCACCTATGGGATGATATTGGTACCGGATTCTTTGGCAGTGACCTCGTTATTGCCAACCTGGAAACCCCGGTTGACCCCTCGCAACCCAAAGGATTTGTTCCTGAAGTGATGCTGAATCATATGGAGTTCAACGGAAGCGAAGAAATGCTTGAACTATTCAACGGAGAAGGAAAATACAAGGGCTTCGACGTTCTCAGTACAGCCAACAATCATTCTTTTGACAAGGGAGAACAGGGTATTCTCAATACCATTGCCTTGCTCGATCGAAAAGGGATCAAATACTGCGGTACCTCGGCTTCACAAAGCGATGTGATGAAATTCCCCATCCTTGAAAAAAACGGGATGCGGATTGCCTTTATTAGTGCCACCTATTCGTTGAATCACCTGACCCTGCCACCGGGAAAAGAATATTTGTGCAATCATATTGAATTGAACCGGCCCGATTGCGATCTGAGCCTGATTAAGGCACAGGTAGCTTTTGCCTATGAACAGGGAGCCGATGCGGTGGTGGCTTCACTGCATTATGGGAATGCGTATCAGCTTTTCCCATCCGATCATATAATTGACATAACCCACCGGATTTTTACCGAATGCGGAGTCGATATTATTCTGGGAAACCACGCGCATAATTTACAGCCCCAGGAGTTTTTTAACTTTGTATGCCCGATAAAAAAAACACCCAAGACCGGGTATGCCGTGTACGGGCTTGGTGATTTTATTGCTTATGATATTTTCACCTGGGGACATCTCCCCATATATGTTACACTAACGCTGGCAAAAACCGCTGATGGGGTGCGCTTAAAAAATGTTGCAGTGAACCCGGTATATACCTTCGGGCATTACATACATGCAAACCAACGGGACCTGCGCTTCCTGAATGCCCGGAAGCT
This sequence comes from Bacteroidia bacterium, assembly GCA_044228315.1. GTDB lineage: Bacteria > Bacteroidota > Bacteroidia > UKL13-3 > UKL13-3 > CAINMV01. The sequence continues at coordinate 6,073 of JBGAVF010000005.1, forward strand.
GTGGACGGATGTCGAGAAAGGCATTTACCCCGACTATTTCACCGGTGAGCATATCCGGGAAGTACTTCATCTGAAAGAGATCTTTACAATGGTATACCCCGGGCAACCGGGTAATGCTTCCTGAATATTCGCAGGAATTAAAGCCATCTGAATGCATTGCGTTCGTTGTATTCTCAGGTAAGCATCCGGTGAAACGCGCCATCCGACTTAACGCTTGTTCGGTTGCGTTATTTAAAACGTATCTATTAATGTTAATAATTCTTATGCTTTTCGTTTCATTATACCAAATTTTAAAATAACTTTGCCCGCGATTTTAGGGATGTTATATGATGCTGTACAGACGCAACATATATAAAATCAAAGCTTTAATTTTAATTTTTTTATTACTTAACAGATAGGCCGAAATTATTATCATGAAGAAACTATTTCCTCTGTTCATCACTTTACTGCTTCTCAGCGCTCATGTATTTGCAGCCGACATGACCAAGGATCCCGGCTACTTGAACGGTGAAAAACTATTCAAAGCCAATTGTACTGCCTGCCACGCCATCGACAAAAAGATGGTGGGACCGGCATTAAAGGGTGTCAGCCAGCGCAGAAGTGAAGCGTGGCTTATTAAATGGGTTCGCAACAACAGCAAGTTGCGCGCCAGTGGCGATGCAGATGCGATTGCGGTTTTTAATGAAAATAATGGTGTGGCCATGACGGCTTTCGAAAACCTTTCGGAAGGAGACGTTAAAAATATCATTACCTACGTAGAAAACTATACTGCGCCGGTACCTGTAACCACAACCACTACCCCTACTGCCCAGCCGGAACAAGAAGCTCCGGGCATCGGGGTTTTCATGCTCCTCGGAATCCTCCTGTTTGCCGTTCTGGTAACTCTTATAAGCCTGGAAAACAAGGTTTCAAAACTCATTGGCAAGCCAATATTTAACTGGAACCGTATCAATGCCATCATGTTCCCTATCATGCTCGTTGTGGGTGCCTGGTATATCTATCATTACTTCAGCAAATATTCTTCGTATACCTATTTCGCGGTAGGAGCCGGTACGCTGCACGGTGTAAAACTCGACCAGATGTTCATGGTGACCCTCGCCATCACAGGGATCGTATTCGTGATTTGCCAGGTTCTTGCCTTTGTATTCCCTTACTTGTACCGCTATAAAGGTGAAGGCAGCAAAGGATTTTACTACCCCGACAACCATAAAATTGAGTTCTGGTGGACCATTGTACCGGCCATTACCCTCGTATGCCTGCTGGTATACGGATTAAAGCAATGGGGCGATATCACCCAAAGTGAGAACCCGGGCAATGCCTACGAAGTGGAGGTATATGCCCGTCAGTTCGACTGGACCGCCCGCTACCCGGGTGCCGATGGCAAACTGGGAGCCCACGATTATCATCAGATCGGTGGTGCCAACACCATCGGACTTCAGTACAGCGATGTAAACAGCCATGATGACCTTACCAACTTAGGAGAACTTCACCTGGTAGTAAACAAACCGGTGATTCTTCATATTCGTTCACAGGATGTGATTCACTCAGCCTTTATCCCGAATCTCCGGGTACAGATGAATGCGGTACCGGGAATGCCTACACAACAGGTATTTACCCCAACTGTTACCACTACCGAAATGCGCAAGCGATTGGCTAAAGAGCATCCGGAAGAAGACTACAGTGCCTGGGATTACATGCTTCTTTGTAATAAGATCTGCGGAAACTCACACTATAACATGAAAATGAAGGTGGTTGTTGAAACCAAAGCAGAATATGAAGACTGGATCAGAAGCCTGAAAGCACCTTATCAGGTTGACAATCCGGTAGAAACCCCTTCAGCCACCGATACAGCAACCGTTAAAAAAACAACAGCCTCCGTTAATTAATCCAAAACCCTCTAAGCAAGCAACCGATAATTAATCAGTATACGTATGAGTAACTCAGCAACAGCGCACGATCACAGCCATGAGCACCATCCGCAGAGCTTCATTTCGAAGTATGTGTTTAGCATGGATCATAAAATGATCTCCAAGCAATTCCTTTTTACGGGTTTGTTCATGGGATTGATAGGAATGTTAATGTCCGTTCTATTCCGTATTCAGCTCGCCTGGCCCGATAAGGAATTTGGTTTCCTGCACACTTTACTCGGGCGCTGGGCACCCGACGGGCATCTGGATCCGGGATTTTATATGGCCATGGTTACCATGCACGGTACCATCATGGTATTCTTTGTACTTACAGCCGGACTCAGTGGAACCTTCAGTAACCTCCTGATTCCGTATCAGGTAGGATGCCGCGATATGGCCTCCCCTTTCCTGAATATGTTATCATACTGGTTCTTCTTATTATCCAGCATAATTCTTCTCTCTTCCTTGTTCGTTCAAACCGGACCTGCATCAGGCGGCTGGACAGTATATCCTCCATTAAGCGCCTTGCCGAAAGCCATGCCGGGATCGGGAGCAGGAATGACCTTATGGCTGGTGGCCATGATCTTTTTCATCGCATCTTCACTTTTGGGTGGTATTAACTATGTAGTAACCATCCTGAATATGCGTACCCACGGTCTTACCATGACCCGCTTGCCGCTTACTATCTGGGCTTTCTTCTTCACTGCTGTTCTGGGTATCCTTTCATTCCCGGTATTGTTGAGCGGAAGCTTGCTTCTCGTATTCGACCGTAGTTTCGGTACCTCTTTCTACCTCTCTGAAATCTTTATCGACGGGCAGGCACTGCCAAACGCCGGTGGAAGTCCAATCCTGTTCCAGCATTTGTTCTGGTTCCTCGGACACCCGGAAGTATATATCATTATTCTTCCAGCTTTGGGTATAACTTCCGAAGTAGTAGCTACAAATTCCCGTAAGCCGATCTTTGGTTACAAAGCCATGATCGCCTCCATTATGGGTATCGCATTCCTCTCCTTCTTCGTGTGGGGGCACCATATGTTTGTGACCGGTATGAATCCTTTCCTTGGATCGGTGTTCATGTTTATCACTCTCTTGGTTGCGGTACCTTCGGCCGTGAAAACCTTTAACTACCTGGCCACCATGTGGCGTGGTAATATTCACTTTACACCGGCCATGCTGTTTGGAATCGGTCTGGTATCCTTATTCGTAACCGGTGGTTTGACCGGTATTTTCCTTGGAAATGCCGCTCTCGACATTCCATTGCACGACAGCTATTTCGTGGTGGCACACTTCCATATTGTAATGGGAAGTTCAGCCATCTTCGGTCTCCTTTGCGGGGTATACCACTGGTTCCCGCGTATGTTTGGCCGTATGATGAATCCTCAACTGGGTTACATTCACTTCTGGATGAGTCTGATCGCCGTTTATATGGTATTCTTCCCGATGCACTTTATGGGTCTGGGAGGTGTTCCACGCCGCTACTACATGTTTACTGCCTGGGATCAGTTTGCCATCTGGAACGATATGAATAAGTTCATCACCGTAGGTGCCATCATCGGCTCTACAGCCCAGTTGATATTCCTGTATAACTTCCTCAGCAGCATCTTCTTCGGTCGTCGTTCACCGCAAAATCCATGGAATTCAAACACCCTGGAGTGGACAGCACCTGTTGAACAATTGCACGGCAACTGGCCGGGAGAGGTTCCGAAAGTTTACCGCTGGCCTTACGACTACAGCCGTCCGGATGTGGAAGCCGATTTCGTACCACAAAATGTACCGGATTCAGAGGTTCCCGTTGAATGGACCGGCAATACCCACAAAGTAGCCAAAGAAACAAAAGAGAACACATCAGAAGCGCCTGCCGAATCAACTGTTCATTTCAGCTGGTTCCGTAAGTTAGGCATGCGTCTGGGTGTATTATAGAACTGAAAAGTTCAGGGTACCGTATAGTACGGTGCTCCTTTTTAAAAGGTGAGGTATGATTTTGAAGCGATTTAAAACCATAAGTGTATTCACCTTTATTGTTCTGTTTTTATTGATTGGGATTGGAGGAATTGTACATGTAAGCGGAAGTGAAACCGCGTGTCCCGACTGGCCAACCTGTTTCGGACATGGGCTCCCCCCCACCTGTGAATGCCAATTACCGGATAATTACCATGAACTTTATAAAGATCAGGGATATCCGGTTGGGGTTGATTACGATCCGGTGAAAGCCTGGATTCAATACCTATACAGGATTATGGGTGGTATCACGATTCTACTTACCGGCATTACCTGTTATTACGGATTCCGGCTAAGAACGCTGAGCAAACCCATTTTTTGGGGAACGCTATCTTCTCTTCTGCTACTGCTGTTTGAAGAATCTCTCGGAGCTTTGATTCAGACAAGCTTTATGCACCTGAGTGTGTTCACATTGCGAAATGTACTGAAAGTGTTCGCCGGCGGATGGCTTTTACTGTCAATGGCTGCCGGTTTCAGGGTAAACAGAGCCGATGTAATACAGATGCACTCCAAAGAAAGAAGGATCCTGTGGCTTGCGATCGTGCTTTGTGGTGTGCAGATGCTGGAACCCGACCTCACCCGAGGCCAGACCTATGGAATTTCCGTCCATTTGTTGCTTGCGGCAGGTGTACTTTTAAGCAGTTTATTTGTTTTGTATCACTGCAAGAACATCCGGAACTTCGCAATAGCGCGCAAAGGAATTCTGTGGGGAAATGCAGCACAACTTTTATCCGGAACCAGCCTGTTCCTTTCCAAATCCTCCCAATGGCCCCATGTTTTACACATCTGGCTGCCGGCCTTAATAACCGGAAGCCTTATTTATATTTTGAGTTATAGTTATTGTAAAGAGACAGCATCGATTGCTGATTTTTAAGAATGCAGGAAAAAGTTATATCTATGAACGCTTCGGCTTCGTATTCCATCAGCCACCGGCTGAAGGATTACGCTCAGCTGCTTAAGTTTCGTTTGTCGCTTTCAGTGGTGTTTTCCTCCGCTATGGGATACCTGCTGGCCATGCATGGCAATTTCAATACAATGCAGTTTATAAACCTGTTACTGGGTGGCTTTTTAATTGTAGGGGCTTCTAATGGTATTAATCAGATCATTGAACGCAACTATGATAAGCTGATGACCCGCACCGAGAACCGGCCACTTGCTGCCCAGCGTTTGGGTGTAGCTGAAGCAGCCATTCTTTGTTTTATTCTGGGAACTGCCGGCGTATTATTACTGGGAATTTACTTAAACAAGCTTACCGGACTTCTCGGCTTTTTATCGTTGGTGAGTTATGCTTTCTTCTATACCCCTCTGAAACGGGTTACTTCGTGGAGCGTGCATGTGGGGGCCTTTCCGGGAGCCACATCTCCCATGATCGGATGGGTAGCCTATACCGGCACCCTTGATGCCGGTGCTGTGATCCTGTTCATATTCCAGTTCATCTGGCAATTCCCGCACTTCTGGAGCATTGCCTGGATATTGAATGATGATTACATGAAAGCCGGGTATTTTATGCTGCCTTCCCGCGGCGGTCGAAATAAAAGCAGCGCCCTGCAAAGCCTTATTTTCTCCATAGCCCTGCTGCCGATCAGCTGCGGCCTGTATTATTTTCATTATGTAGGCATTATAAGTACCGTATTTGCCATACTGGTATCTTTATACTTCATATACACAGCGTATAAACTTTATATGAATCTTGAAATAAAAGATGCGAAACGACTCATGTTTACATCCTTCTTTTATTTCCCGGTTATTTTTATTGCATTTGTACTCGATAAAATCTGATTTCTACGAACATGAACGCAACAAAAAATAAAATAGTACCGGAAACGACACAGGGGCAGATCATGGAAAATCAGCGGCTGGTGTTGTGGTGTTTTATGGTTGCCAGTATTCTGGGATTCGGTGCCTTCACCAGTGCGTACATTGTGCGTATTGCACAGGGCAACTGGCTTTCGTTCCCCATACCGGATGTGTTCATGTACAATATCGGCGTGGTATTGGCAAGCAGTGCCAGTATGTTCATGGCGTATCGTTCAGCTAAAAATGATGAACTGGAGCAGGTGAAATACTATACCTGGGGAGCCATCATTACCGGTGTACTTTTTCTGGTGATTCAACTCATCGGGTACCAGCAACTTACCAACCAGAGTATTTTCTTCTCGCCCGCACGCACTGATAATGGTGATCTGTCACCACTGGTTTCAGGGTCTTTCTTCTATGTTATCACCTTTGCACACCTAATGCACGTAGTAGCCGGACTTATTTTCCTGTTTATACTTCAGGTAAAAGCTTACCGCTGGCAGGTGCACAAGAAGAACATGTTAACTATAAGCCTGGCCAGTACATTCTGGCATTTTGTAGGGATCCTTTGGATCTACCTTTATTTGTTTTTAAAATTATATAATTGAAATTCGTATATATCTTCAACCTAAATAACTGACAAAACCAATGTCGCACGCAGCAGAAAGTTCATTACCTACCAAATTATGGGGAGGAGGCCGTTCACCGTTCAATGTGGAATACGGCAAATTAATGATGTGGATATTCCTTTTATCGGATGCCTTCACATTCTCCGCCTTACTCATCAGCTACGGTACCATCCGTTTCAGTTTCCCGGCCGCACTTGAACACCCGCATATCCCTTTTGGTGGCGAATTCGAACTGGAAAATTTCCTGCAGTATTTTTCACCGAACCACTGGCCGAGCCCGGATATGGTATTTAACCACTTCCCCTTCCTGCACGGTCATCACCTGCCGTTGCTTTTTGTGAGTTTGATGACGTTCATCCTCATCTTCAGCTCTGTTACCATGGTACTTGCCGTTGAAGCCGGCCACCGTAACAGCCGTCAGGAAGTTGCCAAATACATGTACCTTACTATTCTGGGAGGTATTGCCTTTTTAAGTTGTCAGGCCTGGGAATGGACTCAGTTCATCACCGCCGGATCCAATCTGGTAAGTAACCCCTTCGGTCCGGTGGCCTTTGCCGACCTCTTCTTTATCGTAACGGGATTCCACGGTTTCCACGTATTCTCCGGAGTGGTACTCAATATTGTCATCACCATGAATGTGCTGAAAGGAACCTACGATAAACGCGGACATTACGATATGATCGAAAAGATCGGACTCTACTGGCACTTTGTAGATCTGGTTTGGGTATTCGTATTTACCTTCTATTACCTGATCTGAGTTTGTTTTAACCGAAAAAAATATTCAATCCAAAACACCTGAACCTAAAAAAAATATACCATGAATTCATCTGTTGATTTCCCTGAATTTGAGCGCCATGCACCGGATTCTTCGTTTAAATCCAAAATCTGGAAAACGTTCATTATCCTGCTTGTGATCACCATCATCGACTTTATCATTTATTTCAGTGTTCCGCCAAGCATACTGAAAAATGTAACGTTTGTGGTTATCGGAATTGCCAAGGCATACTATATCATTGGCATCTTTATGCACATGAAATTTGAGAAAAAAGCCCTGGCTCTTATCATTCTTGTGCCGGTAATTTTTATTTGTGCCCTCATTCTTGCTTCCCTTTATGAGGGTAGCTACTGGACCATTCTGCACAAATAAATTTTTCATTCATCAAACAAAATAAGAGCTCATGCGTACCCCGTATGAGCTTTTTTTATACATCATGCCCGGACGCTTAAAATCAATTCTTGTTACCTCGCTTATTATTGGCATACCCATTACATTTCTTTTTATAATGAAATGCGGACGTATGGTGTACCAAACCCTCCCCTATCTGGGGCCTGTACAAGGTATTTCAGCCCAGGGAGATACGTTGTACCACACCATTCAGAACTTCGAATTCACCGACCAGCTGGGGCGCAAGGTTACCCGCGAAAATCTGGACGGAAGCATTTATGTGGCCAGCTACTTCTTCGCCACCTGCACCAACGAGTGCCCGCGCATGAATGCGAACCTGGAACGTGTGTACGAACGGTATAAAGACGTAAAAAAAGTGAAGTTCATTTCATTTACCGTTGACCCGGAACACGATAGTCCATCGGTTTTACTTACTTACTCCAAACAATTCCGTTCCGACCCTGATAAATGGTACTTTGTTACCGGAAATAAAGACAGCCTGTATGCCCTGGCAGAAAAGAGTTTTCTGATCCAGGCCGGGGAAGGCGATGCCAAACCGGTGAGTTTTATTCACAGTTCCTCGCTGATTCTGGTCGACTTCAGGCATCACATCCGGGGCGTATATGACGGACTCGACCCAATGAAGATGGATGAAGTGATTGATGCCATTCAGCTTCTGTTGACCGCCGAAAAAAGAAAACACTAACCAAACCACCTAACCACGCAAAATGATAAAAAACGACAAACTCTATTTTCGTATCATTCTCATCATTTCCATTTTGATTCCCATTGCGGTGGCGGTATTGCTGCAACTGCCCCAGGGAGTGCTGGGCAACTGGGATGCCCGCATTTTACCGGCGATTAATGCAGGTATTAACACAGCCGTAACACTTTGCCTGATCACCGGCTTTTATTTTATAAAGCAAAAGAACATCCGCCTGCATAAACGCCTGATGCTGGTGGCCTTTTTCCTTTCCTCATTGTTCCTCATATCGTATATTGTATACCATGCCCAGGTGAAAGAAGTCCATTTCGGCGGGGAAGGACTCATTAAATACGTGTATTTCTTCTTTCTTATCACCCATATCATCTGCTCGGGTGCCGTGGTACCTCTTGTGCTGATCACGATATACCGCAGTACAAGCGGACAAATAGCCGAACACCGTAAAATTGCACGGTTTACATTTCCAGTATGGCTTTATGTTGCCATCACCGGCGTAATTGTGTACCTGATGATTGCGCCCTATTATCCTTAAAAAAATCTACCCCATAAAAAAACCCCGGCAGTTACCTGTCGGGGTTTTTCGTTTACACTATCGGGGTGGCTGATTACATCATGCCATCCATGCCCGGTCCATGGCTGTGAGGAGCCGGTTTTTCATCCTTCTCTTCTGCCAGCACACATTCGGTGGTCAGCATCATACCGGCAACCGAAGCCGCATTTTCCAGTGCAATACGCGATACCTTGGTAGGATCGATCACACCGGCAGCGATCATGTTCTCATACACCTCGGTGCGGGCGTTGTAACCAAAATCGGCTTTACCTTCACGCACTTTATTCACTACCACACTGCCTTCACCACCAGCGTTGAATACGATCTGACGAAGCGGCTCTTCGATAGCCTTGCGCACGATCAGGATACCGGTTGTTTCGTCTTCGTTATCCCCCTGTAGCTTCTCCAGTTCATTGATGGCACGGATATAGGCTACGCCTCCACCCGGTACAATACCTTCTTCCACGGCAGCACGGGTAGCGTGTAAGGCATCATCCACTCGGTCTTTCTTTTCCTTCATTTCCACTTCCGAAGCAGCACCAACATAAAGAACCGCAACACCTCCGCTTAATTTGGCCAAACGCTCCTGCAGTTTTTCCTTGTCGTAATCACTGGTGGTTTTGCTGATCTGGATCTTAATTTCCTCGCAACGGGCTTTGATATCTCCTTTTTTACCGGAACCATTGATGATGGTGGTATTGTCCTTATCAATAGAGATACGCTCACAACGACCCAGGTCGGATAGGGTGGCGTTCTCGAGTTTCAGGCCTTTCTCTTCCGAAATAACGGTACCTGCGGTAAGGATGGCAATATCTTCCATCATGGCCTTACGACGGTCGCCGAATCCCGGGGCTTTTACAGCAGCGATCTTTATGGATCCGCGGATCTTGTTTACCACAAGGGTAGCCAATGCTTCACCATCCACTTCTTCAGCAATGATGAGTAAGGCACGGCCTTGTTGGGCTACCGGCTCAAGAACCGGAAGCAGCTCCTTCATGTTTGATATTTTCTTGTCGTACAACAGGATATATGGATTCTCCAGTTCCGCTTCCATTTTCTCGGGATTGGTAACGAAATACGGAGACAGGTATCCACGGTCGAATTGCATACCTTCTACCACATCTACGGTGGTATCGGTACCTTTGGCTTCTTCCACGGTGATCACACCTTCGGTAGAAACACGTTTCATGGCATCGGCAATGAGTTTACCGATCACGCTGTCGTTATTGGCAGAAACGGTAGCCACCTGCTCGATCTTGCTGAAATCATCCCCAACTTTTTTGGATTGTTTTTTCAGGTTGGCCACAACCACGGCTACGGCTTTATCAATACCGCGTTTCAGGTCCATCGGGTTGGCACCGGCGGCTACGTTTTTCAATCCATGGGTTATAAGTGACTGGGCGAGTACGGTGGCGGTAGTGGTTCCGTCGCCGGCCAGGTCGGCTGTTTTGCTGGCAACTTCTTTCACCATCTGAGCGCCCATATTTTCAACGGCGTCTTTCAGTTCAATTTCCTTGGCTACGGTTACACCGTCTTTTGTAACTACCGGTGAGCCGAATTTCTTATCGATAACCACGTTACGGCCTTTCGGTCCCAGGGTTACTTTTACGGCATTCGCCAGTTTGTCGATACCACGTTTCATGGCGTCGCGGCCTTCTGTTCCAAATCGAATATCTTTTGACATAGAATGTTAATTATAATTTAAAAATGATTGGTTTGAATTGATTTAATGGATCCTGATTACAGGATGGCGAACAAATCGCTTTCACGCATAATGAGGTAGTCTTTGCCCTCAATTGTTACTTCAGTACCGGCATATTTACCATAAAGTACCACATCTCCCACTTTAACGGTCATTGGCTCGTCTTTTTTACCAGCGCCCACGGCTACGATCTTACCACGTTGCGGTTTTTCTTTTGCAGTGTCGGGGATATACAATCCGCCTGCGGTTTTTTCTTCTGCTGCTGAGGGTTCTACCAGAACACGGTCAGCGATAGGTTTTACTTTTAATGCCATACGTAATGAATTTGATAAATCTGTAATTAGAAAAAATGATTTATTGAATGAATTGCTTTGCCAACCCCTTTGCATTTACTATGCCAACGGGGTTTTTCTGCCATTTTTTACGATTCTCTTGCCAAAACAAGGTTTGCTCCTGTATTTACTGCATTTTTTGTCAGAATTCCGGTAAAATACCGGTGATAGGGTGGCAGGTGAATAAAAGTGCCGTAAAAAAAAGAACCCCGTTGCCGGGGTTCAGTTATTAAGGATTTTTTTGTGTGCCGTCGGGGTTGGTTGCCGGCTGATCGGTCGGTTGTGATTGCGGTTGTGATTGCGGTTGCGATTGCGGCTGGGCCTGCGGTGCCGGAGCCTCTTTGGTTACATCATCCAGTTTTGATTTCTGGGTGTTGCCGGAGCCGGTTGGCTTGGAAAGGAAGCTGGTAAGAATACAGAGCAGAAAAAGGCTGGAAGCAAGGGTCCAGGTAGCTTTTTCAATAAAATCAGTACTTTTTTGCACACCCATGAACTGGTTGGCATTCACTGCACTGCTGAAGCCTCCGCCTTTTGAACGCTGTACCAATACGGCCAGGGTTAGCAACAGGGCAATTATGATCATGATGATTACCAGAAACGTGTACATATTATTTGTTGTTTAACAGCTCTTTTAAATTTTGAATTTGGGTGGCAAAATAACTGATTTTTTCGGGATAAATCAAACTTAATTTTTCGTACACCATTATGGCTTTCCGGTAGTTGTTCTGCCGGATATAGATCTTGGCCAACGTTTCTGTTACCATATCGAAGTTCTCCACCAGGCTCTCCTTGGCCTTCTCGGCCGCATTGTAAAATTTGGTGGGCTGGGGCTTGCTGATGCTGGGATTGGTTTCAATGAACCTATCGATCAGCGCATTGAATTTCTTCAGTTTCTTGTCGGCCTCTTCTTTTTGCTCTCTGGTTTCGGCATCGGCCGGTGTTTCTTTTGCATTCAACGGTACCGGCATCTCTTCCTTTTCTACCGGTTTGGGCGTGTGATGGGCCTTTACCTTTACTTGCTGAAGCCAGCTCAGGAAGTCATGGGGGGCTTCCTCTTTGTTTTCTTCTACGGGAACGGTATGTTCTTCTTCGGATTTTACAAGCACCGCATTCTCTGTTTCCGGTTCCTGTACGCCGGTACCACCCAAAGTTACCTCTTCTTTTACCGCATCGTTTTCCACCGGAGGTATTTCCATTCGGGTCTCCGGTACGTTCTCTCGCAGTTCTGTCTCTTGTGTAACCACTACGGATTCTTCCTCAGGTTTGTCTGTTTGGGTTACCGTTTCATACGTCTCAGTACTGGTTTCACTTTCCGGGATTTTCGACAAATATTTTTCTTCAAAATTCTGAAAGGGAAGTTCGTTATCCACGACTTCGTGCGCATCAATGCTTTCCGGAAGGATCTCAGGTTCCGGCGATGGTTCCAACACTTCGGATCGTTCGTGTTTCTCTTCTTCCGCCACTGGCATATCCACCTTCGGCTCAGCCTCATTCGGGAGCAACACTTCGGTAGCTGTTTTAAAGTCGCTGATAACCGTTTCCTGAAACTCATCCATCAGCTTCTCTTTCAGGTAATCATACAAAATGGTGCGGTCGCCGTGAAGCAGAGATGCTACCGGCAGCTGACGGTCGATATGGTAGCTGTCTTTATTCTGATAGGCTTTCAGCAGCAGCTGATGTGCCGCCTGAAAATACGGGAAATCAGTAATCACTTCCTGCAACGCGATCTCAGCATGACGATCGAGCAACTGTGGCTTGTGCAGGTAGGTGCTTAACTCTTTCTTGTTCATGAGGCCATGTACTGTTCAATTTCTTCCACCTCCAGCGGGATGGCTGCCATCAGGTCAATATTCCCATCCTGGGTTATAAGGATATCATTTTCGATACGTACCCCTAATCCTTCTTCCGGAATATAAATGCCCGGCTCACAGGTGAACACCATACCGGCTTCGAAATGACGGTACCGGTTGCCCACATCGTGCACATCGAGACCGAGGAAATGGCTGGTACCGTGCATGAGGTATTTGCGGTAGGCTTTGTTTTCGTTCCAAAGCTCGTTTACCCAATCGTCGTTCTTGCAATCCTCTTTGGTGATCAACCCCAGTTTCAATAACTCTTCCGTGGTGATCTGGCCCACTTTCATATGGTAATTATCCCAGGTATCGCCTTTCACCAGCATCTTTTTGGCTGCTTTATGAATATTGAGCACGGCATTATAAATTTCTTTCTGACGTGGCGAGAACTTCCCGTTCACCGGGATGCAACGGGTTAAGTCGGCGGCATAGTTGGCATATTCAGCGCCGAAGTCGAGCAGCATCAGGTCCCCGTCTTTGCACTGTTTATTGTTCTCGATATAATGAAGCACACAAGCGCTGGCACCACTCGCAATTATAGGCGTATAAGCATGCCCGGTAGCCCGGCTGCGTAAGAACTCATGGGTGATCTCGGCTTCAATTTCATATTCCCACACGCCGGGTTTGGTGAATTTCATTACGCGGTCGAACGCATTTTTTGTGATACGCACCGCTTCTTTCATCGCATTCACTTCATGCTCACTTTTAATGGCTCTCAGCTTGTGCATGATGGGGGCCGAGCGTTCGGTTTTGTGAAGCGGGAACTGGCTTTGTATGCGATGAGCAAAGTCGAGGTCCTTATAGTTTTGCTGCCAGGCACTGCGGTCGTGTTCGTTCAGGTTGAGATACACATATTCGGCCTGATGCATCACCATTTTCAACAAACTATCGAACTCCTCGAGCCAGTGAATGCGTGTTATGCCACTGGCTTCTGTGGCTTCTTCTTTGGTGTATTTGTGTCCTTCCCAAATGGCGATGGTAGCATTGGTACGCTTTAGAAAAAGCATTTCACGGAAAAGCGGATTCGGCGCATCCGGATATAATACCAGTATACTGTCTTCCTGGTCAATGCCGCTGAGGTAAAACAGGTCGCGGTTTTGTGAAAAGTAAAACTGACTGTCGGCACTGCGGGGCATTTCATCATGGCTGTTGAAAATGGCCACCGAATTTGGTTTCAGTTCGGCAATAAATCGTTTACGGTTTTCGGTAAACAGCTGTTTGGGGAATGGTGCGTACTTCATAATGGGTGCGCAATTTACGGATATAAATTAAATTGGTTACAGCCGTTCAGGAAGTATTACAAAGGCCGTTGCAGGGATCAATTCAGGATGGTGAGGGTACCGTGCTTGTAATACACATTGTCGTCCCAGCCGGTATAGGTAACGATCCAAACCAGTACTTCGTCAAAGGCCGTGCGTCCGTTAAAGGTACCGTCCCAGTCTTTGTGTTTGTCGTCGCTTTCAAATACCAGTTGTCCCCAGCGGTTATATACACGCATCTTGTATTCTTTTACAAATACGGGTACCACACCCCAGGTGTCGTTGATATGATCGCCGTTGCTGCTGAAGGCATTGGGCACCCATACCAGCGGAGGCTGAAAAAGATAAATGGTGTTCGACCGGGAAGTTGCCTGCAACGCATCGTTCTGACGGGCCACGGTATAATACCAGTATCCGCCCCAGTCGTAATCAAGGCTCACATCAATATGGCTGCGTTGTGAATACGGAGTGGTTACGATGTTACTTACGATGCTGCGGTCGTCGAACCGAAACAGGTCATAGTTCTTTACCCCGTTCAGCCAGTCGTTGTATTCGAGCCAGGTAAGTGTATGTTCAAAGGGTTTGGCATGCCCGTTAATAATGATGTTACAGGCTTTGTTGGTGAAATGGCTGATATGACCGCAATAGTCGGTCACTTTAATATTGTAGCAATATTGAATATTGGCTACATCTACATTGGAATCAAGGAATGTGGTATCGTTTACGTTGAAAATCGATTTGTAGTAAACAAAGTTTTCCGGTTTTGATGTGTTGGTTTTCTTCCGGTAGATCTGATAGGAGAAGAAGTCTTTCTCGGTGGATCGCAGCCAGGCAATACGTATGTTACGGTTGTCTTCCACGGTAGCCGTGTACATATACGTGGAGTCGATGGGTATGTTGAATTCCCGGATGCTGCATGCATCGTAGCCCTGTGTTCCGGGTTCATTGCACACATTGTAACCGGTGAGGTGATAGCAATAATTCTGCGTTTCGTAATTGAATGCCGTGGAATCGAAAAACTGCTTGATGGCGGTGTTCCGAATGGTATCCACCACTTTGGTTATGCCGTTCACGGTGCGGTACAGCAGGTAATATTTGAAGTATTTATCGGTTTGAAACGAATCCCACTGTATGCGCACGGTATGGCTGTTAATGAACGTCATGCACATTTGTTTGGGTGGTTCGGGTACGGTGGGTGGCAGGAATTTTATTTTGATGATGGCCGTATCCGATTTGTTTCCGGGGCAGCCCACATCCCTGAGTTTTACTTTTATATAAAATGAGTCATTTTTTGTGTCACAGTTGGCGGTATACCTGAAAGTAGAATAATAGCTGCCTATGCCGGCGGTCACCTGATTGCCTGAAATGGCTTTGGCTACTTTCCCGGTAAGTGATGTGGCCTGACTGAATGACGTATATAACGAATCATCGAAATCCGGATCGTATGACCGGTAGGTAAAGGATAATGTATCGAAGTAATTTACGGTGTAGGATGTGTCTTCTACATCGGGCGAACGGTTCAGGTTTTCAAAATCGATCTTGAACAGGGCGTTGTTACAATTCGAGCTGTTATTGGTGCGGCTCCAGGCACCGGCAGTGGTAGGAAAGGCATCGCTGCCTCCACATCCGCCACATACCGACTGGTAAATGATACCCTCTTTATCGAAGCGGCTGGTGCCTCCATCCACATGCTCGCGCACATTATTGCCACCATAATACGTTGAGAACAACATGGTGCTGAGGTTCTTTGAAAATACGGCCACATAAAAATCACTGCCATCGGTCGTTTTCTGAAAGGCATCGGAGGTGGTGACCATATTATAGGTGGTTCCTCCGTGTCCGCCTTCAAAGGGTGAATTCACCTCACCGCCCCAACCGCTTACAAACACGTGATTGCATTTGTCAACCATAAAAGCGGAAAGTGAAATATTGGGTTTTCCTGTTTTATTACCGAACACGGTACTCTTCAGCACCGTACCCAGATTATTGGTGAATTCCTGAATAAACTGCCCGCTGTTGGCATCGTTGTATATACCCGTTGGAAACACCGGAAAGGCGCCTTCGTTCTGTCCGGCCACAAACACGTTCCCCGCCGAATCGGTTTGCACAAAGAACGACTGGTTGTAATCGCTGGTGCCTATATAGCTTCCACCCACATACGCACCGCTGGTAGCATTCAGTGAGATCACATAGCCGTCGATACCACCGGGTACTGTCTTCACCGCTCCGTTCATACCGAAACTCAACCCGGCTTCGGTGCCTCCGGTAACAAACACATGGTTCTTGCTGTCGATACAAAGGGCATATCCGGCATCGTATCCGTTACCTCCGATATACGAACTCCAGTATATGGTATCCAGGTCTTTCGACATCTTAAACACACATCCTTCCTGTGTGCCGCCTCCCCATAAGATCTGGAATGCATTGATCACCGGAAAGCCATGCACCGGCCGTGATTCGGTGGAAGAAGTGAAATACACATTATCATTTTTATCTACGTTGATCTCGCCCCGGTAAATATCCCCGTAGTTATAAGCCAGGGGGCTCGATGCCGGGAACCCCGATTCAATGTTTCCGTTTTGTCCGTCGCGTTTATTGCCACCAATGTAAGAGCTGGAAAGCAATGACTTGCCATCGGCGCTGAACTTCACCACATAAATATCGTAGTCGCCGTTATACGTTTTATCGTACCCGGTGCCGAGCATCGGGAAGTTGGAGCTCATGGTACTTCCCAGAATCAGGAGTTCTTCGTTGCTGTTCACCACCATACTCTGGGGTTGTTCGTTATGCGTGCCGCCCAGATAGGTGGCAAAAATCAGGCTCTTCCCATCGGAAGTATATTTAAGAATGGCGGCATCGCGTGCCAGTTCCCCCACACTTGAATTCACATCCACGCCGCCTTTAAAGAAGCGTTGAAAGGCCCCCACGGAAGCAGGGAAGCCGATATCATACACGGTGCCTCCACTGTATCCGTTGCCTTTATTGTCGTAGGTGCCGGTAAAACCCCAGTTATCGGCAAAGCTTCCGGAATACGTGCTGAAAATTACCTTGGGGTCGATAATCAGGTCCTTGCTTTTGTTGTAATTATCAATGGCAAATGTGAGTTGGTTCTCATGCAATACATAGCGGCTCCCAATGGCATTTTCCTGTTGCATTGTAAGCGGCGCTTCTTCTTTCATTTCACCAAGCACGGTTTGTACATGCAATTCACCATTCTTCAGCGACACCTCTCCCGCTCCTTCATACCGCAACCGGATGCTGGCCGGATTGCCCCCGGGATGCACAATAAAATTATACTTCAGGTTTTTTTGCGGAGTACTCAATATCTCCAAGTCTATTTTCGGGTAAACGCCTGTAAGGGTTACCTT
>JBGAVF010000326.1:0-2886 GCA_044228315.1 Bacteroidia bacterium
TAAACCTTATGCCGGTAAACAGTATGTGGCACAATTTGATCTCACACTTTGGGTAATGGAACATGCAGGAAATTTTATTTTCCGCTTTGAATATTGTACTGCGTTGTTCAGTCAGAAAACTATTGAACGGTTTATACAGTATTTCAAAAATATTATAACCGGTGTAGTGGCAAACCCCGAAGCTTCAATCGCCGGCATTTCGCTGCTTTCCGGTTCAGAAGAAAACCAGTTGTTGCACGTTTTCAATGCAACATCAATGGAATATCCGCGTCATCGTACGGTTCATGAATTATTCGGGGAACGGGTGATGAGCAGCGGGCCGTCGGTTGCGGTTGTGTGCGCAAACAGAGCCATCACGTATTCGGAACTGAACTGCCGTGCGAACCGATTGGCGCACCAGGTACAGGCAGCGGGGGCAGCCCGCGGTGAGGTGATCGGTATTCTGCTGCACCGTTCGGAACATCTTTTATCCTCCATACTTGGGGTGCTGAAATCGGGCTGCACCTACCTGCCCATAGATCCTGAATATCCCGCGGGGCGTATCCGTTATGTGGCTGAACACAGCGGTATGCGTTTGGTGATCACCCAGCCGGAACTGAAACCGGTATGCCGGGATATATCTCCTGAGCTGAGGGTGATTGATGTGTCGGAAAGCCTGAATACGGATTTGCCCTGTGAGAACCCTGTTCATGAAAACGATCCCGATTCACCGGCCTACGTGATTTATACTTCGGGTTCAACAGGCACACCAAAGGGCGTAGCGGTGAGCCACCGGAACATTGTAAACTTTATATACGGTGTAAGGGAAAAAATATCCTTCCCGGCCACGGGCACAATTCTGTGCTTAACCACGGTGTCGTTCGACATATTTGTACTGGAAACACTGCTTCCGCTGGTTGCGGGCATGAAAATAGTGATGGCAGATGCTGCCGCCCAGCGCAACGGCGATTTGCTGAAAAACCTGATAGTTCGCCATGAAGTGAATATGCTGCAGATGACCCCTTCGCACCTGCGGCTGCTGCTGTCTGCGGAATCAGAAGCCCCGGTTGTTCTGCAGGGCGTGCACACGCTCATGATTGGGGGTGAAGCCTTCCCGGCAGATTTGCTGGTAGAACTTCAGGGTATGTTCGGGGGGCGTATATACAATATGTACGGTCCCACCGAAACAACCGTGTGGTCTTGTATAGCAGACCTGACCGGTTCTGCGGGTGTAAACATCGGCAAACCGATTGGCAATACGATCATCCGGATATTGGGGGAGAACGGTGAACTGCAGCCAGAAAATGTGGTGGGTGAAATTTATATAGGCGGCGAGGGTGTATCGCAGGGGTACTGGAAAAACGAGGTACTTACCGCTGAACGTTTTATTCAGGATCCGTATGGACAACCGGGGGAACAGCTGTACCGGACGGGCGATTTGGGCCGCTGGCTTCCGGGCGGAGCGATAGAATGTTTTGGCCGTTTGGATAACCAGGTAAAAATAAGGGGCTTTCGTATAGAGCTGGGTGAGATAGAGAGCCGGTTGCAAAAATGCCCGGGTGTAAAAGAGGCGGCAGTTGCGGTGAAGGAAAGTGCGGGGGAGAAATACCTGGTTGGTTATTACACAGGCGCTGAAGAAATACCCCGTGAGGCATTGCAGGCAGAACTGTCGGCAAGCCTTCCCTACTATATGTTACCGTCCTTTTATGTGCATATGGAAAAGTTCCCGCTGACACCGAATGGCAAGCTGGACCGGAATTCTTTACCCTTGGCCGGTGTGCTGATCGAAGCGGAGTACCGCGGGCCGTGCAACGAAACAGAAGAACAACTGGTGAACATATGGGCGGGTGTGCTGAAAACCGGTGCAGATACAATAAGTGTGAATGCAAGCTTCTTTAACCTCGGCGGGCATTCTTTAAAAGCGGCGGTGGTTATTAATAAAATTAACCAGTACTATAACACTGATATACCGGTAAAGGAAATGTTCATAAAACAAACTATTGAACAAATGGCCGACTATCTGATAACGATGGGGCTTACAGAAATAACTCAAACAGCGAATAACCAAACTATTGAAATAACGCTATGAAAGCAGATGAATTTATAACCAGGTTGCGAAAAGAACATAATATTATCGTTACCAGCGAGAATGGCGAGCTAAAGGTAAAAGGCGATCCAAAATCGCTTGTGCCGGAAATTATGAACCAGTTAAAGGAGCGGAAAGCAGCAATCGCAGAGTTTTTTGCAACCATCAAAACAGGAAGTAAACAGCAAAGCATACCCGCTGCGCCGCAAAGAGAATATTATGACCTGTCCGAAACGCAAAAACGAATTTACTTTGTTCATGAACTGGATAAATCTTCTGTTGCCTACAATATACCGGTGTTATTGCAGCTCGAAGGCCGGGTAGATAACAACCGGCTGGAATATGCATTTAATGAACTGGTGAAAAGACATGAAAGCCTGCGCACCTGTTTTGAATGGGTAGCCGGTAAACCGGTGCAGAAAATTGTGCAGGATGTTCCTTTCTCAATCAGCTATCTTAACGCAGAAACCGGGAACACAGATACCGTGATTCAGGAGTTTATTCGCCCTTTTCAGTTAAACCAGCCACCGCTGTTTCGTGCTGCCCTTATAAAACAATCGCCCGAAATGCATGTTTTGGTTGCAGATATGCATCATATCATATCAGATGGTGTATCATTGGGTGTTATGACTGCCGATTTTATGGCATTATACAGTAACACACCCCTGCCCCCGGTACCGGTTCAGTATAATGACTATGTTGTTTGGCAACAGGCGAATGAGCAAAAGGAAATACTGGATAATCTGTAGGAATTCTGGCTGAATGTTTTTGCCGAAGTAGCGCCTGTAATTGATCTTCCTGCCGTTTTTGAACGGCTTTGG
>JBGAVF010000327.1:0-2886 GCA_044228315.1 Bacteroidia bacterium
GGCACAACGACGTAAATGGCTGCTCACCCTGGGGCTTGCGAGTATCGCCCTGTTCTTTTTATTGCGTACCCTCAATGCCTACGGAGACCCGAATCACTGGCTGGGACGCGACACCTTCCTGAAAACAGTCTTCGCTTTTTTCGATGTTACCAAATACCCGCCTTCCATCATGTATGCCTGCATTACCCTGGGGCCGGCCCTTGTTTTTCTCGCGTTCATTGAACCTGTAAGCAATCGAATTACTGCTTTTTTCAGTGTATACGGAAAAGTGCCCTTCTTTTATTATGTGATTCACTTTTACATACTGCATACCATTTGCATGGTGCTGTTCTTCTGGCGCGGACATACCTTTGATGAAGGCATGCAGGGCGTGCCGGGTCTTCCGTTTAAGTTCTTTGCGGTAGGCGAAGGCTATTCACTGCCCATCGTTTACCTGATTTGGATAGGAGTTGTTTTACTGTTGTATCCGGCCTGCCGCTGGTTCGGCACTTACAAACAAAAAAACAAAAAATGGTGGCTGAGCTATCTGTAATGCTTCGCAGTATTGGCCGTTAATGCCGGTTATCACATTTTATATAGATATCACTTTCAACAGGGCTTATCATCGAGATGTGCGGACAGCCGAACGTTACCCAATGAAATCCCAGAATGACAGGAGGTTTGTTTTTTAATAAGGTGCCGGTCCACTGGTTGTAGAGCGGTGCAAAGGAGGCACTTTCCCCATAGTAATAGGTCTTTGTACAAATTGTTTTTTTTGTTTTCGCATCCATCACGAGTAAATGTTTTACCGAAAGTTTTTTGTCTGACTCCCGGTTGAAATCCTGAAGGAAATATTGCAACCCGTCGGATTCAAACCAATACATTTCACCCGGTACACACAGGCCGGCATACGATGTGTCGTAGGATACAGGGCCGGTAGCCGGGAAGTCCTGCTGCCCTACAGCCTGCCATACCACCGGTTTGAGCGGGGTCATGGCAAACGGATTCTTTTTCCCGATGTATACCAGTGTGTTTTCGTAATACGGCTCCAGGCTAGTTAAAATTGCAGTATCCATGGCAAACCCGATCATAAAGTCGAAGGCTGTGTAGGGCTCATTGGCTCCATATATGGTGAGACAGGCAACTAATGGTAATTTATGTACGGGAACCGACAGGAGCTTGTTGCGTGCATAGGAATAAATGAAAACCTTGTCTGTTTCCGCGATGTGCGCACGGGTGAGAAATTGCTCACGTCGCTTTTTCGCAAGTGTGAAGAAGTCGAGTTGCTCAACCAATCCCTCTTCACCTTCATAGTCGGGCGGGGCAAGTATGTCTTTGTTCTCATTGATGTCTATGAGTTCAGAAAGGGATATAAAGGCAATTTGTTCTTTATTGGGTTTGTCATACGCCGTTATGCTGAACAGATCCTGAGAGGTGGATCGGGTGGTGAAGCCGCAAACAAAAAGTAGAAAAAGAAATGGGTACACAGCTGATTTGTTCCTGAAGAAATACATGGCTTTTCTCAAATAGAATAAATGGCAGTAGTTAGTTCCTGATAAGGGTCACGGTACCTTTGTAGGTGCGGGTTTCATCATCACCCCGGAAACGGTATTTCAACACTACATAATACACGCCTTCCATGCACTCGCTGCCGGTATTGTTTACTTTCCCGTTCCAGTTGATGCCGTCGTCATCTGTTCCGTCTTTGGTTGACTGATACACCGATTCGCCCCAGCGGTTGTAAATGACCAGATTGTAATACGTGCCACCGTGTATGAAGATGTCGAAGGCATCGTTGACGCCATCGTTGTTAATGGTAAACACATTGGGCACCACCAGTAATTTATAGGCTGTGTTACGAATGCTCTGGCATACCGAATCACGGCAACCGAAACGGTTGGTCACCAGCAGACACACGTCAAAGGTGCCGGTATCGTTCAGGAAATCATGTTCCGGATTTTGCAGTCGGCTCTTGTTGGCTGAACCGGAAGCCGGATGTCCGAAATCCCAGTAGTAATTATCGGCCAGTACCGAAGTGTTTTTAAATCGTATCAATGGCATGCCCGAACTATCCATCTGAAAACCGGCTTTGATATCGGCCACCACAATGCGTCGGCTGAACGTGTCGGGGCAGGCTTTTGAATTGGCCGGAGGCGGATAATCGGGTTTTAGCAGAATGCGGTACACACCGGTTTTGGTATAAGTATGGGTGGTGTTGGTATCCGGACGGTTTTTATCTTTAGCCGTGGAGTCGCCGAACTCCCAATGGTAGCTCTGGTATATTTTATCGGAGGTGTTGTTTAGGGTAAAAGGGGTGTTCACGCACACGGTATCGGGGGCATTGAAAGCCACTTTGGGACGAGGCAATACCACCACGCGCATCAGCTTTGCCTTGGGGTTGTTCTTTTCCGGGAACCAGGCACTGCAATACACGGTGTTCCCTGTATTGGGATTGAGAATGGTGGCCTCCCCAAACAGATAGATGTAATATATGCCGGGAAGGGCATACGTAAATGTAAGGGTATCGCCGGCTTTCAGCAGGAAGTTCGTATTCCCTGCATCGCCCATGTAAATGATATTCTTCTGGCATCCCACCGAAAGATTTCGGAGCTTGATCGTGTACGGAAAACACCCCACGGTATCGGTGATGAATTCAAACTTCGGCTGTGGCCCGTCGATATAAATTTGTTTCACCACCGTATCCACACACCCGCGCAGGGTTTTCACAATAAGGGTTACATTGAAAGTACCATACACAAAGTACGGATGCGCCGGATTCTGCAGACTGCTGTGAATGCGGTTATCACCGAAGTCCCAGTCCCACCACACAATTTTATCGGCCGGTGTAATACCACTGGAGTCGATGATATAGGAGGAGTCGGTAAACTGCACAATTTGTCCGCATAC
>JBGAVF010000006.1:0-23420 GCA_044228315.1 Bacteroidia bacterium
TGCTAATTATCCGATTAGTGGGGTTATTAATCCTTTTCTGCCTTACCTTTTTTTCTTTACTTTGCTCAAAATATTCCAATGCAAATACAGGTAAAAACAATGGCCGAAATGATAGCTGCCGGGGAAACCCCGGAGGTATTGTTCTGGGTAGGATGTGCCGGCAGTTTCGATGACCGTGCCAAAAAGGTAACCCGGGCTTTTGCCAAGATCCTTGCCCACTGCGGCGTACGCTATGCCGTGCTCGGCACCGAAGAAGGTTGTACCGGCGACCCCGCCAAACGGGCCGGCAATGAATTTCTGTTTCAGGTGCAGGCCATGCAGAACATTACCGTGATGAACATGTATGAGGTGAAAAACATTGTGACCACCTGCCCGCATTGCTTCAACACCCTGAAAAATGAATACCCTTCCCTTGGGGGTAATTACGAGGTGAGCCACCATACCCAGTTCTTGCAAAAGCTCATCGACGAAGGCAAACTGAAGGTGGAAGGCGGTGCCTTCAAAGGAAAAAAGATCACTTATCACGACAGTTGCTACTTGGGTCGTGCCAACAACGTATATGAGGCTCCCCGCGCTGTGCTGGAGGAACTGGATGCCGAACTGGTAGAACTGAAACGCTGTAAAACCAACGGCCTGTGCTGCGGTGCCGGTGGCGCGCAAATGTTTAAGGAAGCTGAAAAAGGCAACAAGGAAATCAATGTAGAACGGGCCGAAGAGGCACTCGCCACAAATGCGGAAGTAATCGCTGTGAACTGCCCTTTCTGCATGACGATGCTGCGCGACGGGGTGAAACACTTCAACAAGGAAGATTCGGTATTTGTAAAAGACCTGAGTGAGTTGATCGCCGAAGCCAACGGGTTATAGTGATGGCCGATAACGCAAACAACTCTCTAAAATTTTTCGATGACGTATATGCCGTGGTGCGCCTTATTCCCAAAGGGCGTGTCACAAGCTATGGTGCCATTGTCGCCTATTTGGGCAGCAAACGCAGCAGCCGACTGGTTGGATATGCCATGAACGGGAGCCACGCCGTGCATCCTAAGGTGCCGGCGCACCGGGTGGTGAACCGCAACGGCTTACTTACCGGCAAACACCATTTCAGCACCCCCGATGCCATGCAAAAGGCCCTTGAAAAAGAAGGCATCACCGTGGTAAACGATTGCATCGTGGATTTTAAAAAACATTTCTGGGACCCCATGACCGAATTATAATTTCACCATGAAACCACTCGCCTATTTCCTTCTTATCGCATCGGTTGTATTTTGTGCAGCCGGCAAAGCCAAGCTCCGGGCCGACCGTATTTTTTACAATGCCCGGGTGGTTTGTGTGGACAGTGCCTGGTCCGTGCAGGAGGCCTTTGCCGTGAAGGATGGAAAATTCCTGGATGTGGGCAGTACGAAATACATTCTGGAAACCTATGATGCAGCGGAGAAGACCGATCTGCAACAGCACTTTGTGTATCCGGGATTTATCGATGCCCATTGCCATTTCTGGGGCTATGCCGGCGACTTATACAAATGCCAGCTGGTGGGCACCCGTTCGTTTGAAGAAGTGCTGGAGAAAGTAAATGCCTATGCAAGCGAATCAAAATCCGGCTTTATCTACGGGCGGGGCTGGGATCAGAACGACTGGGATGTAAAAGAGTTCCCCGACAATAAAAAGTTAAATGCGATGTTTCCGGAAACCCCGGTATTCTTAAAACGCATCGACGGGCACGCTGTGCTGGTGAATGAAGCTTTTTTCAGGTTGGCTGCGGAAGAGCTAAAACCCTACATGCATTCCGAATTTGTGGAACTGAAAAACGGGGTGCCCACCGGCATCCTGTTCGACATTGCCATGGATGCGGCTGAAAGCAAAATACCCGCTCTAAGTGCCGACGAGATGACCCGTGAACTGTTGCAGGCCCAGCGCGATTGTTACCGGCTGGGGCTTACCAGTGTGGCCGATGCGGGTCTCTCCCCACAAAACATACAGATGCTGGATTCGCTGCAGAAAAAAGGTACCCTCAGTATGCGCATCTATGCCATGGTTTCGGCTACGGATGAAAACCTGAAGTATCTGGAAAAGAAAGGTCCTTACAAAACGCCGTATCTTTCGGTGCGTTCCATAAAAATTTATGCCGACGGGGCACTGGGCAGCCGTGGGGCGCTGCTCAAACAACCGTACTCCGATCAGCCCATGCACCGGGGATCTTTCAATACCACCCCAGAGGTGATGCAAAGGTATGCCCAATGGGCCGGGCAGCATCAGTTTCAGGTGAATACCCATGCCATTGGCGACAGCGGCAATGCCATGGTACTGAAGATCTATGCCGACGTGCTGAAAGGCAAGAACGATCTGCGGTGGCGCATTGAACATGCCCAGGTGGTGGATCCGGCCGACTGGCATTTCTTCGGTGATTTTTCCATCATTCCATCGGTACAGCCTACCCATGCCACCAGCGATATGTACTGGGCCGAAAAACGACTGGGCGCTGAGCGAATGCCCGGTGCCTATGCCTATGAAAGCCTGCGGAAACAAAACGGATGGTTGCCTTTGGGTACCGATTTCCCGGTGGAATATCTCAACCCACAGTATACGTTTTATGCCGCTGTAAGCCGACAGGATGCTGCCGGATTCCCGGTCAACGGATTTAATAAACCGGAAGCCCTGAGCCGCATGGATGCATTGAAGGGAATGACGATATGGGCCGCCAAAGGGCAGTTTGAAGAAAACGAAAAAGGCAGTATTGAAAAAGGCAAATGGGCCGATTTTGTAGTGTATGATCTCGATCTGATCCATGACGACTTATTGAAGATCCGAAACTCCACACCGGCCGAAACCTATTCCGCCGGAAAGCAGGTGTACAAGAAGCCTTAATACCGGTGATGTATTGACACGGTGAACCTTCCGAATGAAGAATTAAAAATGAAGAATTAAAAATAAGTGAACCGGGGTTCTTAAACGGGAAATCACTTCCGGTAAAAATTAGATTGGGCCATTTGAATTCATTTACCTCTGCGCTCTCTGCCCCCGATTTCTATCGGGGCTCTGCGAGAATTTAACGTACAGCTGTTACAATTAAACTTTGATTTGTAGACATCCCGTGAATTATAAAATAGAATTCAGTTTCCGGTAAAAACCCAAGTGCTTTGAAATTGTTTAGATTGCAGCCGAATAGAGATCCTTTCACAGGAACTCATGAAAGAACTATCCCCGCAAACAATTACCCATGAAAGCCTGCATAAATACCCGTTATGGCCCTCCGGAAGTAGTTTCCGTTCAGGACGTTGAACGTCCCGTTCCATTGCCCGATGAGATGCTGATACGGATCCATGCTACCACGGTAAACCGCACCGACTGCGGCTTTCGAAGTGCCGAATATTTCATTTCCCGTTTCTTCAGCGGATTGATACGTCCTAATAACAAAATACTGGGCAACGAATTTGCCGGGGTGATTGAAGCCATTGGAGAACAGGTCACCACGTTTTCTGTGGGCGACAAGGTATTTGGCTATAACGACAAAACCTTCGGTGCCCATGCCGAATATATGACCCTGCCGGAATCGGCTCCCGTGGTTACCATGCCGGAAGGCCTTTCATTTGAAGAAGCAGCACCCATCACCGAAGGGGCCCATTATGCCTTGTGCGATATCCGCGCTGCCAAAGTAAAACCCGGTGATCATGTACTGGTGTACGGAGCCACGGGTGCCATTGGTTCGGCCGCAGTGCAGATTCTGAAAAGCATGCAGGTGCATGTTACCGCCGTATGCAATACAAAAAACGTATCGCTGATCAAATCCCTCGGAGCCGATGTGGTGACCGACTACATGACCGAAGATTTTACACGGACACATCAGAAATACTCCTTCATTTTTGATGCCGTAGGAAAAAGTTCCTTTGGTGTTTGCAAACCGTTGCTCACACCCGATGGCATCTATATTTCCACCGAGCTGGGTAAGAACTGGGACAATATATTCCTGGCCATTACTACACGCTGGTTCGGCAAAAAGAAATTGCTGTTCCCGATCCCTTCCATCAGCAAAGACGATGTGCTATACCTGAAAAGTCTGGTGGAACACAAACAACTCAAACCGCTCATCGACCGGAAATATCCGCTTGATAAAATTGTGGAGGCATATACCTTTGTAGAATCGGGACAGAAGACCGGTAACGTAGTGATTACCGTGAATTCATAATACACGATAAATTTTAAATCTGCTAAAATCATCTTTCGTATGAACCGTACCGTAAACATAATCATAGCCATTATTGGAGGCTGTATTTTAGGAAGTGCCATCAACATGGGCCTTATCATGATCAGCAGTTCCATCATTCCGCCTCCGCCCGGAGTCGATAATACCACTATGGAGGGACTGAAAGCATCCATGCATTTGTTTGAACCCAAACATTTCATCTTTCCCTTTCTTGCCCATGCCCTTGGCACACTGGCGGGTGCATTTATTGCTGCTAAAATTGCTGCATCACACAAACTACGTTTTGCCATAATCATTGGACTGGTATTCCTTGCCGGAGGCATCACAAACGTGGTTATGTTGCCTTCGCCATTATGGTTCAGCATTCTTGATTTGGCAGGTGCTTACTTACCTATGGCATGGCTGGCCTGGAAGCTGGAATCGAAATTTTAATGGCTACCCGAAAAGGTGGTCAATAATCATACGAGCTTTTGCGGTAGAAAGATGAGCCGGTGCGGGAACGGCTGAGAAGCATGATGCGTACCTGCTCCTGAAACTGGTCTTCAGCATCCACTCCCTTTTTCAGTTTCTTTCCGGTCATTCGCACACATTCACGATTCGGTGATACACTCAGGGTATCGGCGGGTTGCAGGCCACTGATGGCCATCTGCCAGTCATCTTTTTTATTCTCGCGGTAACGGAAGAAATAAATATAGCCGCTTTTGTTGCCGATGGTGTAATAGGTTTTGCCTACATACTGTATGCTGTCGGGCAGATCCGAATTACCGCCCGTGTATTCAAGCAGCAGTGAACGGGCCATAAACTCCTGTTTCATTGAAGAAGCAGGCATTGCTTTCTCCCGGCCCTGTTCTTTCAGCACATTCAGAATCCAGCCTGCATACAGGGGATTTGCTGCCAGCTGTTGTATAAGAGAATCGGGCACCTGCCGCCCTTTGCCCAGCAGAAAACCCATGCTTGCCAGTTGCAGGCTCACATCGTGCGAATGGATCAGCTTATCAAAAAAGGCACGTACTTCCTTATTCTTATCGTAAAACGGATACAGCAAGGTCATATAATCATCAAAATCCGTTGTGAATTTCTGATGGTAGGTGCGGTCGGATTTGCCTGAGCTCCGGTAATTATTTTTTTGCGACTTGTCTTTTTGCCGCTCTTCCTCCATGGCCTTTTCTTCTTTCATGTGCTGACGCTTCAGGGCAATGCGGGCATCGAACAGGATATGACTGAGATCGTTTTTATATGCCGACGGATTCAGGGCACCCCGTTCCACAAACGAGGCCATAAGCTCGTACAGTTCATTCTTGTAATCGGGCATAGTGGCCAGTTCAAGCAAAGCCGGGAAGATCGAAGCCGCATCCGTCGTATTCCGGTTTCAGGTTCGAGGTGATGTCTTTGATCTCAAACCGGTCGTATGAATACCCTGCCTCTTCCAGTGGAGGATCTTCCAGCAGAAGACTGGTAAGCAACTGCACACAAGGGGTGGTTCCCCTCCAGGCCAGCGATAACAACACCGCATTTTTGTACATCACCGTATCGCCTGCTTCCTGAAATATTTTTCTGAAAACTGCGGCTACTTTTTTCTCGAACATCAAATCTTCTTTGCCCTTCTCCCCCATCTCAATGCGCGACAGTGACTTGATCCAGTCGCGTTTCCAGTTGAAATAATGATCGAAATCCATGCCCAGCCCATGAATGATACTGTCAATGACACCGAGTTTGTCTTTTGCAAAACGCATGCTGGCAATAACGGCCCTTGCCTTGCGTAAGGTAGCTGAATCACCCGAACGGAAATCATCCAGAAACCGGTAGTCCTTCAATTTGTATATGGTTTGCGTTCCGCTATTATTCAGCGGATGAAAAGAACGAAGGGCATCTTGAATGAAACTGCTTTGCGACACCATGGAGTCGGTTTGAAAATACATCTCATACTCATACAGGCCGCTGTTCATCAGCACATAATGAAACACCCTTGAACTCTTATTTACCATCACCGTATAATGGTATCTCCATACCCCGCCTTCCAGTTCGGTGGAATCGGCAGCAATGGTGTATACCTTGGCCAGCGAGTCGAACCGGATGATGACCTTATTATCGTCACGCTCGGTGCGTACCCCGTTCTTCTTGTTGTATTCCTTGTCGTAGTACGAAGCATTCACATCATAATACTGCTGGAAATAGCTGTTCATATACCCCTTGAGAAACTGTGGCTTTAGTTTACGGTAATAATATTCAGGATACTTTGAAACACTTACAAAGATCACCTCTCCGCTTTCCTCATCACGGAACATCGTATTGTAATCGGTGCCGTTGTTGTTGTAATTATATTCCGTTCCCTTATAGTTCATTTCATGCAACAGTTCCGTTTCGAGGTCGAGTTTTCGTGCTTCCATATTGTACGAAAGCGGCAAGGGGTGTTGATGCTGAACCGTGCTACGGTATCGGTATATTCAATGGAGACAGGATAGGTATCACGGGCCAGGGCTACCGAGCCAAAGAATTCATTGAATTGTGAGAAGCTGGTGCCGTATGCCCTAATGCACACAGAACAGGTAACACGACCCTCCTTTTACAATGCTACGCAGGTGATACATTCGTGATGAGTCGGATGTGATAAAAGTGGCATCGAGTAAGCAATGTATTATAGCTGTGAAAGGAGCGGAATACTTCTTTGCCCATACCTTCCGTGCTGCGAAAACTTTCCAGCAGCAGAGCACAATCGAAGCTGTCGGTTTCAAATCCGGTAGGGTAAAAATAGTCCTTTCGTATCACCAGATAGGTGTTGTTGCGCAACGTATCCACCGCCTCCAGTTCCAGCTGCGGCTCCCGGTCTTCGGTGAGGTTATTAAAAAAACATTTTACGGCAGGCGGCATCATCACCGACACACCGCTGCGTGGATGTGTGAAACGCGTCATTCCGGAACTTTTGAAGTTGCGTATATGAATGGAGTTAAAGAAGGTGTCGGCTTCCGGTCCGTTCACCACATATTCTTCAATGCCGCTAACTTTAAAAATGAGCAATTCGAAAGGGGTAACAAAGATCTGATACCGCTGTGTGTTGCCGGTTTTGGTTTTGTTCACTATATCGAACCCGCTCACCCCATTGTTTACGATGGTTTTCTGTGAGATGATCTTACCGGGAATGTTTTCATACAACAGGCTATCCACCTCATGCAGCACCTGGGCCTCTGTTTTCCCCTGCATCGATGCACGAGTGGTAATGCGTGTCACCAGATAAAACGAACCGTTGTCCACATCAAAACTTTGCAGCAGGCGGGTGTTATTGAACCCGTTGAAATGATAGAATTTGCCGTTGGGCACTTTTAAACCGAAGCTGCTGTCGGCTGCGGTATACGCACCGAAATGTACAGGCACCCGAACCTTGTCGATCTTTTCCTTCCGGGCCGTTTCACGACCTTTCATTTTAATGGGAGTAAGCGTATACCCTTTACTCTTAAGCAATTCGATCACACCTTTCTCCCCCGGCAAATGCGCGGCCCCAACAGCAGCAAATACCGATATCCCATTTTTAATGAGGCTGTCGATACCGTTGGCATGGGTGCGGTTGCGTTCAAATAAAAAAAGTTCCCAATAGGCATCCGACTCAATAGTGTATTGTTCCAGCGAATCCAGCGCATCCAGGTCGCCTTTGCGGTAGGCTTCTTCGATCTTTTCAGAGAGTTCACGGTAGCTGTGACCATCCATATCACTGTGCCGGTTTTCCTTTTCCTTCAGTTTGTTGTTGAATGCCTGCTTCATCAGCAGTTGCTGCAGCACATAATCTTCAAGTCCCATCGACGGCTTCCCCATCTTTCGTGCCGTTTGATAAATATACATATCGAGGTACGTATTCTCCTCATAGTCTTTATCGCCTTCATAGTTACGGTACAAGATGGCATTCACTTCCGGCCCTTCCCGCTTCAGGCCTTTTTTTATTTCCGGAATGTATTCGGGCAACTGCATGGATTTCTCATTCATCGATTCAAAACCGATCCGGTCCATATCGGCCAGGTTCAGGTTGTATTCCTGCTGGTCCCATTCCGAAATATCGCGTTGAAAGGTTTGAAGATTTATTTCATTGGCTACCATATCAACACCCTGCAGAGCGGTATAAAAGGTATCGTCGAGATGGAACACCAGTTTATTACTCACGTGCATGGTCCCGAAAAGATAGGAAGGACGTGCCATCCCGTCTTTTGTTATTTTCCAGAAAACGCTCTGGTACTTGCGGTCAGACTCCTGCGCCTGCATAGCATATCCTGTGACAAGGCAAGCCAGAAGCCATAAAATACGATGAGAATATTTCATAAAAGGACCGGGATTAAGTTGCGATACAATTTTACAATAAAAACGGTTATCGCATGCAGATAATATTTGCCCCCCGAATATTACACGACGGCAGGGTTGGTTTTCACCATCGTGGTCGCATGAAATATTTTATATTTACCTCATAAATGTATTCCATGAATCCGGTTGATACCTACATAGCTGCATTCCCGAATGAGGTGCAGCAACGCATGAACGATTTACGTAAACTTATTAAAGCAGCCGCTCCTCAGGCCGAAGAAAGCATCAGCTATGCCATGCCGGCCTACAAGCTGCACGGCAAGCCACTGGTATATTTTGCAGGCTTTCCACATCATATTGGCTTTTATGCAACACCTTCGGCCCAAAAGGAATTTTCCAATGCCCTGGCTGATTATAAGCAGGGTAAAGGGTCTGTTCAGTTTCCGCTCGACCGGGCGCTGCCCCTGCCTCTCATTCGTAAAATGGTGGCTTTTAAAGTGAAGGAAATAACCGATGGTGCAGTGAAGAAAAAAGAAGCTGTTTTCTCATCCCTGGCTGCTCCGGCACGCCGGGCACTGGATCAGCATGGCATTTCAACGCTTAAGAAACTTTCGCAGTTAACCGAACGGGAAGTACTGGGGTGGCACGGCATGGGCCAAAACGCGATGGTAAAACTACGCCTGCTTTTAAAAGAGAACGGCTTAACGTTCAAGGCATAAACGGCATTCCATAAAGGGAGTTCAATTGCCCATATAGTTTTTGTGTACTTTCTTCCGCTTGTGGTGGGTATGCTTCACCGTGCCGGCATCGGTGCTGATCACGCTGATGTTCCCATCTACCTCCATAATAGCGAGTTTCACTTTTGTATAATCTTCCACCCCGTGTTCACGCACCACCTCCTGCAATTCTCCTACCGACAATTTCAGGTGCTCCAGGTTTTCATTCAGTAGTTTGCCGTCGTGCACCAGCAGAACCGGCTCCCCTTCCACCAGGTTTTTAACCGATTGGCTCCGGTACATCAGTAATTTGAAAAGATAGTTGGCCAGAAACAAGGTGGAAGCCGCCAGAATACCTCCCAGCAAGGACGTGTTTTCACCTACCATAGCATTCTGCACGGCATTGCTGATGAGAATAATAAAAACCAGGTCCGTAGTAGATAACTGAGACAGTTCTTTTTTCCCGGCAAGGCGTAAAGCAGTGATCATAAACAGGTATACTATGAAGCTGCGAAGTATCACTTCATAATCAACGGACCAGTTTAGGTGAAACAGGTTTGTCATATTTATTTGAAACGTTTTTTCATTTTCAGCATCCATAGTTCAGCCCCGCCGGGTTGCCTCAAATGCCATCCATCCGGTTCGGGATACACAGCCGGATTAAGAAATACGGATACATACACAGGACCGCTTTCCAGGCTTTTCCCATACCATCCTTCCAGTTGCTTTTCCATATCCGGTGTAATTTCGGCACACAGGTTACTGGTAATCACACAAGGAAAGACATCGATTGTATCGCCCACACGTTCTATGTTTTGATCGTTTCCGGGCAGCAAATGGGTAAGCGCTACCGGGTTGGCAATGGGTGCCTTACCGTATGCATGAAAGGTATTCGCCATGTTCAGCATCTCATCCTGTAGTTGAAAGAAATGCCGGTATTGCACATTGGCGTCGGCAATGATCTTTCCATTGGCGTCGGCAATGATCTTTCCCGGGATGTACTGCCAGTTACCGGCCAGCAAAGCGAGAAATGAGGCACTATAAAAAAGTGCCGGGCGTTTTACCTGTGGTAACAACATCAGAATACATGGCAATACCAGCAATTCAAAACCGAGAAAATACCGGTGGGCGATGGTGTTTTTCAGAATACCACTCATGATTACCGATGTAATCAGCAGGGTGATCACGGTAACGGCAAGCAGTGGGTTCATTGCGCGAACCTTGAAAAGAAGATATGCGAGGATGCCAGCCGGAATGATCATTCCGAAATCGAGAAAACGCCACATGCAATACGCCAGTCCTTTAATAAATTGTTTCAGATTATTGGTTTCACTTACATCGGAATATTCCGGCGAAGCCACCCAGAAACCGGCATGTGAATGATGCAATAAAAGCCAGGCACAAAAAACCATGAACGGAAGGGCATATTCAAAGAAATGCTGTTTCGCAAAACCGGCAGCCGACCTGCCGTCCCGGATGTGAATGAACAAATGTGCTATGGCCAGGGAAGCCAGAAAAAAAGCACCCTGCAAATGAGATAACATCATAATACAAAGCAGCGCGGTATACCACCGGTATTCTTTCTTCAATAAAAAATACACGGCCCACAAAAAACTACCCATTACAAGGGCCGTATTCAGCACCATAGCATGCTGACTCAACACGGAAGGATGCACAAGAGCCAGCACCGTAGCCATGTTGGTTTGTTCTTTGGTAAGAAACAGGCTGCACACACGTCGGAATCCGGTGAGCATGAACACACAAAAGGCGATACCGAACGCATGGGTCACCGGCAGCGACATGCCCAGCACTTTCCACACAAGTGCCAGTAATAAAGGATATAGTGTGGGGTGCCCCGGATCGAAACGCACCGGATAAAAAACCGTGCTGAAGTGGCTGTTGTAAATTTCAGTCGCTGCGCGTGCAGTGGAACTGATGGCATCACCAAAGAAAGGGTCATTACGGAAGACCCACCAGGTTCCTGCAAAATACAACGCCATGAGCAGTGGAAAACGGGTATGAAATGTTTGCTTCAGCATGAGGGGATTCCCGGGGAATTGCTGCAAAGTAAGGAAAAAACAAAGCACCCGGTAATGGATAAATAATTCTGTGGAAACCCCTGTTCCATGGAGGTAGATTATGTACTTTTGCCCCTGTTTTTATACCCGTTTGAATTATGACAAAGCAAGTATATATCGTATCTGTAGCCCGTACTCCGATGGGAAGTTTCATGGGCTCATTCGCCGGCATCCCGGCCACCCGTCTTGGCGCCATTGCCGTAAAAGAAGCCGTAAAACGCGCCGGTATTGAACCTTCCATGGTTCAGGAATTGTATATGGGCAACGTGCTTCAGGCGTCGCTAGGGCAAGCACCCGCTACCCAGGTAGCCATGTATTCCGGACTGGGAAGTAACATTCCCTGCACTACCATCAATAAGGTGTGTGCCTCAGGAAGCAAAGCCATTATGCTGGCAGCACAGAACATTGCCCTCGGCGATGCGGATATTGTGGTAGCCGGTGGTATGGAGAATATGAGTGCCGTACCGTATTATATTGATAAGGCAAGAAGCGGTTACAAATACGGCAACGGCGTGCTGGTTGACGGGCTGCAAAAAGACGGGTTGTGGGATGTGTATAACGACTATGCCATGGGAAATTGCGCGGAACTTTGTGCCAAAGAAATGAACATCACCCGTGAAATGCAGGATGCCTTTACCATTGAGTCGTACAAACGGGCCGCAGCTGCTTACGAAGCCGGACATTTTGCCTACGAAATGGTGGGTGTGGAAGTAGCCAAAGGAAAAGAAACCGTTACCAGTACGGCCGATGAAGATTATAATAAAGTGAATTTTGATAAGATCCCGGGCCTTCGCCCGGTGTTTGTGAAAGACGGTACCGTCACCGCCGCCAACGCCTCCACCATGAACGACGGGGCCAGCGCCCTGGTGCTGATGAGCGGTGAAAAAGTAAAAGAACTCGGACTGAAACCGCTGGCCCGTATAGTAGCCTATGCCGATGCAGCCCAGGCACCGGAATGGTTCACTACAGCACCATCACTGGCCATCCCGAAAGCACTGCAAAAAGCCGGTCTTTCGGTGAACGATATCGACCTGTTTGAGCTGAATGAAGCCTTTGCTGTGGTTGGCCTGGCCAACATGAGCAAACTGAACATCGACCCTTCAAAGGTGAATATTTGGGGCGGGGCCGTGGCCCTCGGACATCCGCTGGGAAGCAGTGGAAGCCGCATAGTTTGTACACTTATCAACCAGATGCTGCATCTGGATAAGAAACTGGGGGTTACCGGCATTTGCAACGGAGGCGGAGGCGCCAGCGCCATCGTTCTGGAGAAAGCGTAAGCAACCTTATTTATATCCTTTCAAAAGAACAACTTTCTGTTTGCGATTTCATTTGAAACATTATTTTTGAAACACTTTAAAAATTAAAAGAATACTATGGCAATAATGATTACCGACGAATGCATCAACTGTGGTGCATGCGAACCTGAATGTCCGAACAATGCAATTTATGAAGGAGGTGCCGAATGGGCTTTCAGCGATGGAACAACTGTACAAGGCATGATCAGCTATAACGGTGAAATGGTAGATGTAACCAAACGCCACGCCCCGATAGCCGACGACATATATTATATTACTCCGGCCAAATGCACCGAATGCCAGGGCTTCCATGAAGAGCCTCAGTGTGCTGCCGTTTGTCCGGTTGACTGCTGCGTGGATGATCCGGATCACCGTGAGTCGGAAGAAGTGCTGTTGGCGCGTAAAAACTCCCTGCATATTTAATATCACGTTGAAATTTTTTATTTGTTTGCTGCTGGCCTGTGTGGGATTCCCCGCACTGTCTCAGCCGGATACCGCTTCTGCAAAGAAGTCTGAAGAGGTATTTACATATGTAGAGCAGATGCCCGAATTTCCGGGTGGGCAGGAAGCAATGGTGAAGTTTCTTTCAGAAAACATCCATTACCCTATGGAAGCGCGCAATGACAGCATCGTAGGGAAAGTATTGGTGCAGTTCACAGTGAGTTCTGAAGGCTACGTTACCGATGCTCATATTCTAAAAAGTGTTCGCACCGATATCGACAACGAGGCCCTGCGTGTGGTTCGGATGATGCCGAAATGGCGTCCGGGCAAGCAAAACGGCAAACCGGTGTATGTGCGTTACAACCTTCCTATAAAATTTTCTATACATTAAACGGATGCCTGAACAGGGCATCCGTTTATATTTGTACCCATGTCATACGGAATCTGCGACCTCTCGTGTATACCCATGCGGAAAGAACCGTCGCACCGGAGTGAGCAGGTATCGGAATTGCTTTTTGGCGACAGCTTCGAGATCATTGACGAGCATAAGGAATGGTCGCATATTGAATGCAGCTTCGACGGGTACAAAGGCTGGATCCTTACCGGACAGTTTACCTGGTACAATGGCATCGACTTTAAAAACGACCGTAAAAAAATACACCCCTGCAGCTACGATATTCTGCAGCCGGCCATAAGCCAGAAACGGCAGGTACCCATACTCATCGGCAGTTCCCTGCCAAAGTTCGACGGCATGGTGATGAAACTTAACAAAGAATCGTTTGCCATCAGCGGACGGGTTACCAATGCCCGCCTCGAGAAAGACACCGCATTTCTTATTAAGACAGCCCGACAGTACCTCAACGCCCCCTACCGTTGGGGCGGGAAAAGCCCGTTCGGCATCGACTGCAGCGGATTTACTCAAATGGTTTTTAAAATGCAACAGGTACGCCTGCTGCGCGATGCCAGCCAGCAGGCCACACAGGGTGAATCCATTTACTTTCTGAGCCAGTGCCTGCCGGGCGATCTGGCTTTCTTTGGAGATGATGACAAGATCACCCACGTAGGCATGCTCATCGATCAGGATACCATCATTCATGCCAGCGGCCGAGTTCGCATCGACAAGGTTGACCAGCGCGGAATTTTTAATGCGGAAAGCAAACAATATACCCATGTCATGCGTTTAATAAAACGAATAACACAATTCAACCCTTAAACGTATACCAATCATCATGACACTAAAAGCCGGCGACAAAGCCCCCGATTTTACACTTTACAATACCGGTAAAAAAGAAGTGAAACTCAGTGTCCTGAAAGGACAAACCGTGGTCATTCACTTCTTCCCTGCAGCTTTTACCGGTGTATGCACAACCCAACTCTGCACCCTGCGCGACGACCATTCATTTTACAACAACCTCAACTGTGTGGTTTTCGGTATCAGCTGCGATATGCCATTTACCCTGACCAAATTTAAAGCTGAACAAAATCTGAATTTTGAGTTGCTGAGCGATTTTAACCGCGAAGTAAAAGTAAATGCTGCCTATGGCGCTCAATACCCTGTGTGGACCATGGGTTTGAAAGGCGTTTCGAAGCGTGCTGCCTTCATCATCGACGCAAACGGTATCATTCAATATGCCGAAGTGCTGGAATCGGCCGGCGACCTGCCAAACTTTGCCGCCATGAAAGAAGTGCTGGGAGCGCAAACCGCCCGGTAATACCCCACATATCAAATAAAAAAGGGATGCCGTACAGAACGGCATCCCTTTTTTTATATCCTTATCTTTTACCGCATCGGAACTTCAATGATGAGGATACGTGAAGGCTGAGATGTGCTGATCTCGAATTGTTCGGTTTCCGAAACACCCAGTGCATCGCGGCGTTGCAGGCTTTGTGATGCCACAACGGCCTCCCCTTCTATCATAAATACATAGGCTCCGTTCCCCGGCTCTTTTATAGTATAGGAAAAGGATTGTCCTGCATCGAAACGGCCTATATTGAAGTAGCAGTCCTGATGCACCCACACAGCGCCCCCTTTATCTTTGGGAGACACTAAAATTTGAAACTCATTTTGCCTGGCCGACGTTTCGTACGACACCTGCTCGTAGCGGGGTGTAACATTGTCGACCTTGGGGAATACCCAAATCTGTAACAAACGCAGAAGATCGGTTTTCGAGCCGTTGAACTCGCTGTGATACACACCGGTTCCGGCACTCATAACCTGCACATCACCGGCTTTAATGATACCGCTGTTCCCCATACTGTCTTTATGGGCCACCATGCCCTCGAGGGGAATGGTAACGATCTCCATATTGTCGTGCGGATGCGTGCCAAAGCCCATACCGGCCGCAATTTCATCATCATTCAGTACGCGCAGCATGCCGAAATGAATTTTAGATGGATCGTACCAGTTGGCAAACGAAAAGGAATGATGGGCATTGAGCCATCCGTGGTTTGCGTGACCCCGGCCCGATGCCGGATGGAATAGTGTTTTCATAATAGATATATAACAACCTTAGGGTTGATTGGTTTTTTCCTGACGGATCTCGAGTCGGTTCCCGGGTTCATTGATATCGTACCGTGGCGGTTCAAGCGGTTTGCGCCGGCTTTCCCGCAAACGGTCGCGAACGGCATTTTCAATGCTTACATTCAGCTCAAATCCGATCTGTAATATCATGCAGTTGAACTGAATAATAAGAAGTACCACAATGAGGGTGCCGATCGACCCGTAAATTTTATTATAGGACCCGAAATTGTTCACGTAGTACGAGAACACCAGTGAAGATACAACGGATAAGATGGTTGCCAGTGTACTGCCGGCGCTGATGAAACTCCACTTGTGCTTTTTGGAAGGCGCAAAATAAAACAGCGATGAGATGGTGGTAAAGAACAAGCCCAGCGTGATCAGCCATCGCACCACCGTAAGCATGTTATACATGGCCCTGCCCTTGATGAAATGATGCCCCAGCATCCACTGCAACAAGTCTTCACCCAGGGTGATAATGCCTACTGATGCCACAATGAGGATGCTGAAGAACAACGCAAGAAAAATAGAAATAAGTCGCTGCTTGATATAACTGCGCGTTTCACGGGAGTGACTGTACTTGTTGAAAAGCTGCATGAGGCTGAAGAAGCCGTTACTTGAAAAATAAAGTGCCAGTAAAAAACCCACCGATAACAGATTCCCGTGTTTTTTGCGAAGGATATCGTTAATGGTATTCTTCACCGCCTGATAGGTTGCGTCGGGAAGGATGCCCTGGAAAAACCGCAACACTTCATCCTTGGTATCGTCAATGGGTACGTATGCAATAAGCGTAAACAAGAAGATAATAGCCGGAAACAGCGCCAGAAAGAAACTGAAGGCCAGGGCCGATGATCGTGTGTTCAGATTTTCATTAGCCATCTGCTTGATGAAAAACCGCATCACAGAGTAGATCGACTCACCCTGAAAACCGGGAAAGGAAGTGCGTTCCGAAAAAGCGATGAGCTGACGGTACAGTTTCCATTTCAACAGGTAATGATGCACGCGGTTCATGACGTTTCAAAATAGGGTTGCAGTGTACGGATCAGTTCCGGTGGCGACATACAGGGACGCCGTGTATCGGTTTTCATACATACCAGCGTAACAAATCCGGTGGTGATCAGTTCCTCTTTTTCATTAAATATCTCATGATCGAACCGAAGGCGCACACCCGGCATCTCTTTCATTACAGTACGAATGGTGAGCAGGTCATCATACACCGCCGGCTTATGAAACCGGCAATGCAACTCAAGCACCGGCATCATCAACCCTTTTTCTTCAATGCCTTTGTAAGAAAGGCCCATTTGCCGCAATGCCTCCGTACGTCCGATCTCGAAATACGACGCGTAGTTGCCGTTATACACCACACCCATCTGGTCGGTTTCGCTGTACCGTACCCGAACCTGTGCCATCGACTGAAACATGTTGTAAAAATAAACTAAAAAACGGAAGCCCGGGCAACCCGGTATGCACCGGCTGGTTAGTTACTGATTGGCTGCTTCCATCGCATCCAGCCCGAAACGGCCATCACCCATAAGAGGAGGTACAGAAGGGAAAACAACTGAATGTCTTTGAAATAATAGATCACCACGGCAACGGAGTTGACAGCGATCCAGCACCACCAGTTTTCCAGTTTCTTCTTCGCCAGCAGCCATTGTCCGGCGAAGCTGCCCACCATCACAAACGAGTCG
Source organism: Bacteroidia bacterium (assembly GCA_044228315.1). Classification (GTDB taxonomy): domain Bacteria; phylum Bacteroidota; class Bacteroidia; order UKL13-3; family UKL13-3; genus CAINMV01. The sequence continues at coordinate 17,213 of JBGAVF010000006.1, forward strand.
GGGTACGGGTAAGCGGCAGGTTGCGGGAAATACACGGGAAACCAGGTATTGAGGTGTTGAATCACGTAACCGGCCAATAAGGTGCCCACCATTACCAGTACCGCAACTACCTTTCGCCCGGCCGATGAAAGTTTGGTCACCGGGAGTGCGGCTTCGCTTTTGTGCCCGAAGGCCCAGTGATACCAGCCGTAACAGCTCACCACGAAGAAGAATATCTGAAGGAACGCATCGGCGTAAAGGCTGCTTTGGTAAAACAATAGAAACGAAAGCACTATAGCCACCAGACCTGCCGGCCAGTTCAGCATGTGCTGCCGTATGGCCAGCCACACATTTACAATGGTAAAAAGCGTAGCCAGCAATTCGAGCCAGCTCATGGAATACCCCAGAAAGGTGCAGGCAATATGCTGTATGGAAAAGAATTCGTTCAAAAGAATCAGGATTGTTGGTCACCCCTTACCGGCTCAGGTCCTGCATACGGTGTGAATCAATTTTTATAAATATAAAAAGCAGGATGGTAAATGCCAGGGTTGATGACCCTCCGTAACTGATAAACGGCAACGGAATGCCAATGATGGGCAGTAACCCCATCGCCATACCCAGATTGATAAGAAAGTGAAACAGGATGATACAGGCCACACTGTACCCATAAATACGGTTGTAACGCGATCGCTGTCGTTCGGCCAGATACACAATACGCGAAAGGAGTGTAACGAACAAACCCACGATGGCCAGAGACCCCACCCATCCGAACTCTTCAGCGATGGTGCAGAAGATAAAATCGGTACTTTGCTCGGGAACGTATTTCCCCTTGGTAAGCGATCCGCCCAGGTAGCCTTTACCCCATAACCCACCGGATGATATGGTCATGATGGAATTATCTTTCTGGTAGTCAACACCCGATTTATCCACCTCCAGGCCGAACAAACTGAGAATTCGTTTCTTTTGATGCGGCTGCAAATGATTCAGGGCATAGTTGGTTCCCTTTACAATACTGATGGATACCAGCAGGGAAACAATGATGATCCACAAAAGCTTTTTATACCGCCGTAACATCAGGGCCAGTAATATGGCGAGAGAGGTTAAAATGATATAGATGATGACCGGGTTTACCAGCAGGGCCGCGATACACAGTACCAGAACAATGGCCCCGATGGCCAGAAACAAGCCGTTGAGCCCTTCCCGGTACAACACCAGACTGAACGAGACGAAAACCAGAAATGTTCCGGTATCGTTCTGAATGAGCACCAATGCTGCCGGTACACCTATAATGGCCAGTGCCTTGAACAGGTTTTTACGGTCGGAGAGCTTGAAGTTGAACGGGCTCATGTACTTGGCCAGGGCCAGGGCAGTGGCAAACTTCGCGAACTCACTGGGCTGTACTTTAAAGTCACCGATCTTGAACCAGGCTTGCGCCCCTTTGGTATGACCTCCAAGCACCAGCACCGCTATAAGAAGAAAGATAACGGCACCGTAAATAAAATAAGAGAACCCGAAAAAGAAACGGTATTCCACCGTCATGATCATAAAGGCAAGCACGGCACAAATGCAAAGGAACATGAACTGCTTGCCGTAGTTCTTGGAAAGATCGAAGATGTAATTGGTGCCGGTGATGTTATACATGGATGAATACACCGCCATCCAACCAAGAATTACCAGCATGGCATAAAGCAGAATCGTAAACCAGTCGATGTTACGTCCGTAGGTAGTTGCTTTTAGTGTTGCCACGTATGCCGGTGAATGAAGTGTCTGAATGTTATGCTACCGCTGTTCCTGCTTTCAGCTTTTCCGCATTCTCGGCCAGCTGAATCTGGTCGATAATATCCTGTATGTCACCGTTCAGTATAGCATCGAGGTTATAGGAAGTGAGTCCGATACGGTGATCCGTCATGCGGCTTTGCGGGAAATTATAGGTACGGATCTTGGCGCTGCGATCGCCGGTCGACACCATGGTTTTGCGTGTTTTACTCATCTCTTCCAGGTACTTGTTATGCTCATGCTCATACAACCGGGTACGAAGCACCTTCATGGCCTGATCCTTATTTTTCTGTTGCGATTTCTGATCCTGGCACTGCACCACAATGCCGGTAGGGATATGCGTGAGCCGCACAGCTGAATAGGTGGTGTTTACCGATTGTCCGCCCGGACCCGAGGCACAGAACAGATCGAGACGTACATCTTCCGTTTTCAGGTCCACGTCAAATTCATCGGCTTCCGGAAGCACCACCACCGTAGCCGCCGAGGTATGAACCCGGCCCATGGTTTCTGTATCCGGCACACGTTGCACCCGGTGAACACCACTCTCGTATTTTAATTGTCCGTACACATCTTCTCCAATGATGTTGGCCACCATCTTGTTGTATCCTCCCACCGTTCCCACGTTTTCTTCCACGATCTCTACCTTCCAGCCTTTTATGGCTGCATACCGTGAATACATTCGGAAAAGGTCGCCGGCAAAAAGGCTGGCCTCATCACCACCGGTGCCGCTCCGGATCTCGATCACCGCATTTTTTGAATCATCCGGATCGGCCGGTATGAGCAGGTTGCGGATCTTCTCTTCCATAGGTGCCTGCACCTGAATGAGTTCATCCAGTTCCATCTTGGCCATTTCACGCATCTCCTCATCCTTCTCCTTTGCCAATATCTCTTTGCAATTACTGATGTTTCCCATCAGCAATTTATATTCTTCGTACGCCTCTATAATGGGGGCCAGGTCTTTGTATTCTTTGTTCAACTGGGCAAACCGTTTCATGTCGCTCATGGCATCGGGCTGCGACAACAGTGATTCAACTTCCATTCTTCGTTGGTGAATGGCTTCTAATTTATCAAGCATATTCTTTATGTTATTTTTTAATGAACCGCAGGAAGCGTTTCCCTGAACACTACTGTATCACTTTTTTAAATAAATGTATTTGAAAAAAACAATATCAGCGCCACATGCCCGGAAAAAGGCATAAGGAAGAAAATTCAGGGCGCTAATAAAAACGGGACATGCCGCAAAAATACGGCATTTTCCCGGATTATATAAAACACGGTGTTGCTTTTTAAAAGGCAAACAGCCTTTCGTGCATCGGGATGCAGCGCCTTATACTGCACAGCCCCGCTGCGTACATTCACAATTTGCAGCGAATCATGCGCCTCGGTGTAATACCATATTGTTCGGTAGTTAAGCCCCGGCGATTGCTGGCATGAAACAGGCCGGGTGTTTACTGAAGCCGCATCGTCCCCTGCATACAGCGGAATGATGGCATGGTCGCTGCGTTCAAATACCAGAAATTTCTCATCGGCTTCGGCCATTTTTACGGCCCCCGAAAACTCCCGCAATAGTTGCGGAAAGGTATACAACAAGCTGAAGTTACCATTGTATTTGCTCAGGCTGCTGTTGGTTTCATCGAAGCACCACCACCCATAGGAACTGATACATACCAGGTTGGGCTTGGTACGTAAAAGTGTGCTCAGATCGAACTGGTTCTTTTCCTTCAGAAAATTATCGAAAACCAGGAGACGCCCGGTACCGTAACAATACACGATCACCTCATTATTGCCCCGGCATTCCACACTGCTGCCAAAGCCATAAGGCGACAGGTTCACCGAGGCCACAACCGTGAGGGTGGTGTCAATCTTACACAGGATGTTTTCCCTGCCATCCGAAACCGCCAGCACGGTTTCTGTGCGAAGTGAATCGGCCTGGGCCAACCCCGCGACACGGCAAAACAGCAGAGCGCATATAATCAGGAACAGGTACCGGAACATGATGTACAAAAGTAAATTAAAAAAGCATCCAATTCCGGTCTGTTCCTTTCACAGTATCTTTGTTTCCATGACTTTTTTCATCCGCCCATTGTTATTGCTGTGTCTGACACTGATGTTCTCGGCCCCGTCGGTTGGCACGGTGCAGCATGAAGAACCGCCCGTACAACTTACGTTTCTTCCTGAATTTACCGGGGCGCAACTTCAGCTCGATACCGTGCAGTATTATAACGCAGCCGGGCAGCCTATGTGGGTAACAAAATTCAGGTTTTACATCAGCGCGGTTTCATTGTGGCTTCATGGCGAACCACAATTCACCGACCCCGACTATTACCTGCCCGATGCATCCGACGCGAAAAGCCTTACCATTACGCTGAAAAAATCAGAGGGGATTGCATTTGATGAGATCCGGTTTATTGTGGGTGTGGACAGTGCCCACAATGTAAGCGGTGCGCAAAGCGGCGCCCTCGACCCCGTGAACGGGATGTTCTGGGCCTGGAACACCGGATATATCTTTTTAAAACTGGAAGGCCGGTCTTCAGCATGCCCCAACCCGGGTGGCGTATTCGAATACCATATAGGCGGGTTCCGCGAACCGGCCAACAACATCCGTGAAATACGGCTTAAATGCAATAATGCCGGAAGGATGGTCCGGATCAGAACCGACGTTTCTGAGATACTAAAAAGCCCTGCAACAATTGACTTCAAAGCGCTGCCATCGGTAACCGGTCCGGCCGGCTCGGGCATCATTGCCGATAATTACGCCGATATGTTTCTGATTGAGAGTGTAAAATAAACATCCATACTTCTGTACAATGCGTTTTCTGATTTCATGCATTTCGTCGTATTTGCATCCGCAAACTACCTGCTACATCATACGTCATCCCTAACCGGCATGAAATTCAGAATTCGTTCCACTATACGTTCCATAATGCTGCTTGGCATCCTGCTTCTCACCATTTGCAGCGCTGTTAACGGGCAACCCCTCAAAGACACTATTTCGCTGCACGATGTAATTGTGACCACCTACAAAGAGGAGCCGGTGCACGAAACGTCACTCAATATTACCCCGCTGAATGCCGACAGTGCACAGCGCTTTGGCAACTTTACTGTAACCGACATGCTGAGCAGGCTACCCGGTGTTACCATGCTCAGCACCGGAAACGGCATTGCCAAGCCGGTGATCCGGGGTTTGTACGGGAACCGCATCCTGGTGCTGCTTTCAGGATTGAAATTCGATAACCAGCAATGGCAGGAGGAACACGGGCTGGGGCTTTCCGATATCGGTATTACTTCGCTGGAAGTTATCAAAGGCCCCATGAGTGTATTATACGGAACGGAAGCCATGGGCGGCATTATCAATATCACCGAAGAACAAAAACCGGCTTACCGCACCTCCATGAGCGATGTGGGTTTCCGGTTCAATTCCAACACACTGGGTGCTCAACTGCAGGCCGGCTACAAAAAAAATAACGGCAACCGCTGGTACAGTATACGGTTGGGCACTGAAACCCAGGCTGATTACCGCAACGGCCATAACCAACGGGTACTCAACAGCCGTTTTGATGGTCAATACCTGAAATCGTCGTTTGGCTTTGCAAAAAGAAACTGGACTTCCGACAATCATTTCTCGGCTTCATTCAACCGCTTCGGTTTTATTTTCAACAATGTGTATACCTTTATCACACCCGATGCCCGGTGGAGCCGCAAACTGAATATAAACCCGGCACATCTGGTGGTGCTGGGCATCTTCAATTCAGAAAACAAAATACTTTTAAAAAATCACTCCCTGCTTACCGTAAATGCCGGGCTGCAAAGCAACCGGCGCATGGAAAATGAAGGCGGTGGAGCCATAAGCCTTAATATGCAACTCAGCACCGGACAATACCTTATCAAATGGGAAAAGGAGATCACCGAAGATCACCGTATTATATTATCCCATTTGTCGTCGGTGGAGAATAACACCAACTACGGAGCCCGCAAGATCATTCCCGATGCCTGGATGCAGGAAAGCAACCTGTCGGTTTACGATGAATTGCATATTCATAAAACCCTAGTGCTGGAAAACGGCCTGGGTGCCGGTGAAAAATATATACACACCCTGCTTACACCCATGGTAAACAGTGCTGAAAAAGACATAAAACCCTTCTCAAAACTGGTGCCTTATTATAACCTTTATTCAGGCTTTAGCTACTTCCCCAATAATACCTGGAACCTGAAAACCAATATTGCCACCGGTGTGCGCATTCCCAACCTGGCCGAGCTTTCATCCAACGGATTGCATGAAGGGGTATTTACCTATGAGATCGGCTCCCCGTCGCTGAAGAACGAACAAATGGTGTCGGCCAATGTTTATGTGCACTACAACCACAAAGGATGGGACGTGTATCTGAGTCCGTTTTACAACTTCTTTCACAACTATATTTATTTGTCGCCCACCTCCGAACTGTGGTTTGGATTC
>JBGAVF010000007.1:0-23089 GCA_044228315.1 Bacteroidia bacterium
CATTGATACCGAAACCACGGAAATCCCCCCGATGCTGTTGCAGCCCTACGTGGAAAATGCCATATGGCATGGTCTCATGCAATACAACGGCGACGGAAAAATAACCATCTCATTTCAACAACAAAATAATATACTGATAGCCACCATTGACGACAACGGCATTGGCCGGGACCTGGCCCGCCGTCTTAAAAGCAAGTCGGCCACGGAACGGAAATCCCTGGGTATGAAAATGACCGCCGAACGTATTGAAATGATCAACCGTATTTACGATACCAACGCGCGGGTGCAGATCATTGATAAGGTGGGTAATACCGGTGTAGCTTTTGGTACTACTGTTAAAATTGAGATACCTTTGGGCAAACAAAACGAAGAAAGGACCCCATGAATATTGTCATCATCGACGACGAAACCTATTGTTGTGAAGTACTTCAGTTGCTGCTTCAGAAATATTGCGCTGAACTGGTTAAACACATCAGCGTTTTTGATAACGCGATGGAAGGATTGCATTACCTGAAAAAGAACCCTCCCGACCTGCTTTTCATTGATATTGAGATGCCCGGTCTGAATGGCTTCGACCTGCTGAAAGAACTGGGCGATTTTTCCTTTCAGGTAATTTTTACCACTGCCTATGATAAGTACGCGGTACGTGCATTTCGCTTCAATGCCGTGGATTACTTGCTGAAACCCATTGATAAGGAGGAGCTGGTGCAGGCATTGCATAAAGCAGCCGGTAAATCGCCCGAAGAGTTACAGCGGGTAAGCCGGTTACTTCGTTCTCCGCAGGTGTTTAAAAAGAATCCTGAATTGCTGGCCATATCCAGTATGGATGGGATCACATTTATTGAGGTGAAAGACATTGTTTATTGTGAATCCGATGGCAGTTACACCGCATTTTTTTTCAACGACAACCGTCGTATTCAAACTTCCAAACCCATTAAAGAAGTAGAAGAGACGTTGAATGAAAGTGGCTTTTACCGGGTACATCAATCGTATCTTATCAATATGAAACACATTCGCAAATACATCCGGGGTGATGGGGGAGAGGTAATGATGAGTAACGGAAAAGTGATCAGTGTGAGCCGGCAAAAGAAACAGGAGTTTCTCAGTTTCTTTTCAAAGATCTAAACCGCCCGGTTAAGGGCTTCCCATAACACCGGCTGTATGCCGTGGGATTGAAGAAAGGCATTCGCCTTTGAAAAGTGCCGGCAACCGAAAAATCCGTTATAGGCTGAATACGGGGAAGGATGTGCGGCCGTGAGAACAAGATGTTTCCCGGGATCAACAAGCGTCGCTTTACTTTGGGCGAATTTTCCCCACAACATAAATACCACGTGCGGGCAGGTATCCGATATTTTTTTAATCACCGTATCGGTAAATTGTTCCCATCCTTTTCCCTGATGCGAGGCCGGTGTATTGGCGCGTACGGTGAGTACCGCGTTCAGCAGCAATACACCCTGTTTTGCCCAACCGGTTAAATCACCGCTCACAGGTATAGCGGTTCCTGTATCCGTGTTCAGCTCTTTAAAAATATTCTGAAGGGATGGTGGTGGCTTTATGCCGGGAGGTACTGAAAACGATAAGCCATGGGCTTGTCCGGCTCCGTGATACGGGTCCTGACCGAGTATCACTACTTTAAGATCTTTATGCGCGGTTTGGTAAAACGCATTGAAAATTAAATTTCCGGGTGGGTAAATGATATTTCCCTGCTCTTTTTCGTTACGTAAGAAAGTGCGAAGGTTCTCCATGTAGGGTAACGCAAATGCCTCACCGAGAATTTGTTTCCAGTCGTCGGGTAGCTTGATGCCTGAGTTTTGCATACCGATAAAAAAATGAATCTTTGCACAAAGTAAGCTAAATTCGCTTTTCTTTTCATGAGGCAATTATTTACATTAGGTATTCTGCTGTTTCTTTTCAGCCGGGTTAACGCCGCTGTATCGTTCACCGGCGACACGCTGGTATGCGGAAGCCTCACGGCCTCTTTCACCAATACTTCGAGCGGGAATGTGGCGTATCTGTGGAATTTCGACGACCCTGCATCCGGCGCCTCGAATAATTTTGTGCTTCAGTTACCCCCCCCGCTGGGCAATAACTCCCAGTCACATACCTTTTCATCCACCGGCACCTATCATGTAAAACTGTATGTACTTTCGGGTGTGACTATTGGCTCAACCATTCTGGATAGCGCTGAACTGAAAGTAGTTCTGGCCAATACCCCCAATTTGTTTTTGATACCCAATGTAGATCAGATTTTATGTACCGGAAGCACCGGTACCTTTTTGTTTCTCACGGCTACGAACGACCCAAAGTACAAATACACCTGGACTCCTGCTCCCAGCAGTGTTACCGGCCCCAACAGTGTGGTATATAACCCAACTACCAATACCACGCTTCAGGTATTAGTGAAAGATACCACCACCGGTTGCACCAATACCAAGTCGATCAACGTAATTTTTTTACCCTGTTCCGTAATTGCGGTTACTACCTTTATAATCCCGACTTGCGGACAGTTTACCGTGAATTTCACAAACCAGTCCATTGGCGGGCACCATTTCAAATGGTATTTTAACGATCCGGCTTCCGGTTCCAATAATATTTTGACCAAAACCGATACATCCCAGGTATCGCATACCTTCTCCGACACCGGCACGTATTATGTGAGTCTGGTGGCTTTCGATTCACTCGAACAAAAGAAAGACTCCATTGCCAAAAAGGTACATATTTATAATAATTCATTCGCCGACATCATTAATAAAGATACCAGCATGTGCCGGGGCACTTCAGTAAATCTTTTTGCCTCGGGGTTGGGAACCTTTGCGTGGTCGCCGGCTACCGGTCTGAACACAGTTACGGGCAATGCTGTAAAGGCCACACCTCAGGTAACCACCACCTATTATTTTACAGCCGACAACAGCGGATGCGTGGCCCGCGACTCAGTGACCATTACCATTGTCCCCAAAGCGGACCCTCTCTTCAATACCGACAGCCTGTGTATTGGCGAAGAGTATTTGTTTACTGCCTTGGATAATACCGCGGTGACATACCTATGGGATTTTGGCGACGGGAAAACCGCGACCGGATCTACTGCAGCCCATCAATACGACACATCCGGTGTATTTCCGGTAAAACTCACGGTAGGCAACGGCTACTGCGACTCTTCATTCACGGATAATATGGTGGTTGTGCCCGATCCGGAACCAAAAATTGCGGTGGATAAACGCAAGGCTGAGATCACCAAGGCTACGTTCAACTTCAGCAGTCAGAGCAAGAACACGGCATTTCAGACCTGGAATTTTGATGACGGGAATACATCATCCCTGAGCAGCGTAACCCATACGTTTAAAGATACCGGATGGTTCATGGTGCGTCTTAAGACAGCCAATGCACTGGGATGCGAAAATGAGGATACGGTGATGATACGGGTAGATAATGAATACATCTACTTTATACCCTCAGCTTTCTCACCCAACCGGTCGGGGCCCAAGGAGAATGAGACCTTCCGGGTGTATGGTCCGGGTCCGGTGAAGAATTTCGAGATGTATGTTTATAGTCCCTGGGGCGAAGAAGTGTTCTATACCACTGATTTTACTAAATCGTGGGATGGGGTGAACGAAAAAGGGGAAGAGGCGCCCATTGGAGGGTATGTTTACGTGGTACGGCTCAAAGACCCGAACGGTAAACGACTGTATTTCAAAGGGTTAGTTACGCTGATCCGGTAATTCGGAAAAAAGACAGATTTTTTTTGCAACCATTTTTAAAAATATTGTACTGCTATTATATTGATTAGAGAACCGTGGATAGAACTGAGGCCCGACATATCGAAGGTATAAAACATGGTGACCGGCAGGTGATGCAGGAAGTGTATGAGATGTACCGGAGTAAAATGTTCGGAATTTGCCTTCGCTACAGTAGCGGAAGAGAAGAAGCCTCAGATTTTTTGCACGATGGTTTTTTGAAAGTTTTTACGGAGTTTGGAAAGTTTAAGGCAGGGGTTCCGCTGGAAGCATGGATTGCCACTGTGATTCGCAATCACACTATCAACCAGATACGGAAGGCGGGAAGGATGAAGTGGACCGGTTATGTGGAATCGCACCTGGAAGACGCACCGGACGACATTGATGAGAACGAGCAAAACCGATGGATGCGCTCACTTTCGGCCGATGAAGTGCTTGAATTCATGAATGAACTTCCTGAAAAGTACCGCCTGATCCTGAACATGTATGCTGTGGACGGTATGTCGCATGCCGAGATCGCTGAGTACACGGGAATGAGTGAAGGGACATCCAAATCGCAACTGAGCCGGGCGCGCGTCAAGCTCATCGAACTAATCCGTAACTATTATCAAAAAAAAAGTGAATCCGGGAAACCGAAACAAGTAATCAAAAGAAACGCAGTAACATATGAACCATCTTGATGATTTTTTAAAGCAAAAGCTCGGGAATACGGAAGCGGAATCCGTGTCGGGTTGGGCCGCTCTGGAGCAGGCCATTCCGGCACAGAAAACGTCCGGGGTAGCCTTCAAATGGGCGATGATTGTATTGCTGGCAGGCATTACAGCTTCCACCGTGTATTTCTTCGGAAGCCACTCCCCGGAAACCGCAACCCAGCCCCTGAAGGAGCAAACCCAATCGTTGGAAACAGCCGCGGTGAATCCGGTACAGGAATTACCGGTGACCGATAATAGTGCCGCTGTAAAGAACGAAACAACCACACAACCTGCCGTTACTACAACCCGCACGCGTACAGCAAAAGAAGCCCATCCATTCGGTTTTGTAAAGAAAGAAAGCACACCACCTGTAGTGAATGAAAACCCTTCTTCGACAAAACCTGCTGAGCGCACCGAGCCGGCCGATCATGAAAACAATGCTCCTGTGGTGGCTGTTTCACCGGAAAAAGAATCGGGCAAAGAAGAAGTTACCGCAAACCCGAATAAAGAAAACGAAGTAATCGCGGTTACTCAGCCCGACAAAGCCGGTAAGGTCACCGTAAGAAAACCAAAGAAAGAAGATTTTCAGAAAGGAAAACTGTATGTAAATGCTTCCTTCTCACCTATGATGAGCTACCGCAACTGGCAACTGAATAACGGATACGCTCCGTATGTTCATAAGCAATTCAACGATATCCGCGAATCATCGGATAAGATGATCCTGAGTTTCGCCACCGGGCTGAGCATGGAATACCGGTTCAACCGCGCCTTCAGCCTGCAAAGCGGACTGTATTATCAGATGCTTGGGTACAGGTCGGCGTACGACTATGAAGTGGCCGATGAAGCAACCCTGGATGGCAGTGGCCGGGTTACCGGGTATACAGCCAAGAGCAGCAATCTGCTGGTTTCAGCCAATAAAGTAAGCCGCTTTACCTCACTCCGGATACCGCTGATATTGAACTATAATATCATGATCACACCGGCTACGTATTTCCACCTGAGTGCCGGTCCGGGATTCAATGAAATCATCGGTGTAAAATCGACCGGTGTTGACCCGGTTACCCTTCAACTGAAAGACTATACTATTTCATCCTTCAAACGCTTCTCCAACGATCTCTATATGAGCCTTGGTTTTAACACGGCCATCAGCCCCAAGCTTGGATTTGTGATCGATATGTTCTACGATCAGTGGCTCACCGATATCTCCAAATCAGCCTACGAAAAAAACCTGCCGTTTACTGCCGGTTTTAACGTGGCCATACACCGTAAAATTTTCTAAACTTTTGTGCATAACTTGTTCATTTTTTACTAAATTGCAAGGCTAAGCGTACACTAAAGAATCCAGAAAAAACCAAAAGACACAAAATACATTCATCGGAATTAAAAAATATACTCAGTTAATATGAAAAAGTTTTTACAAACCTTTCTGCTTTTCGCCTTATTCATTACCGGATTTGGTATAAAGAAAGCCCAGGCCACCCACGTTATGGGAATGGACGTGCAATGGAAATGTCTGGGCAACGACACCTACCAGATCACGATTACAGCCTACCGCCGTTGTACTGACGGGGCCGCCCAGATGTCGGCCGTGAACCCGGTGATCACCAGTGACTCGTGTTCCAACTCCTACAACGTGAGTTCGGGTAGCTACAAGTCATGGACCATTGAGGATATTACGCCGGTATGTAATGCCAGTTACAAACCCTGCACTACACCCAACGGTAATGGCGGATCATCCACCCCTCAGATTCCGGTTGGGGTTGAAAAACAGTGGCAATTATGCTGCCGTAACAGTAATATTTCTACCGGTTATGCCGACCAGAACTTCTTATCAGAATCATGGCTGAACCGTTGTGCTACACCATGCGATAACGGACCTGAATTTAAAAATCCACCGGTAGCGGTGAAATGCGCCGGTCAGGACGTATGTTTTAATCACGGGGTGATCGACGTAGACGGTGACTCCCTGTCATACCGCATGGCTCCTCCACTGACCACTTCAGGTGGTAGCAGTATTTATACTTCACCATGGAGCCCTACATACCCGCTTACCTGTCTTGGTGGTAACAATCCGAACCCGAATGCCAACCCGCCAACAGGGTTTAACCTTGACCCGCTTACCGGTGACATGTGTTTCCGCCCGATGCAGGTTCAGATCACCGTGCTGAAAGTGGAGGTGACCGAATGGAGAAAGATCAACGGTGTGTATAAAGTAATCGGAAAAACGTATCGGGATATGCAGTTCATCATTGTGGCGAACTGTAATAACAAACTCCCCACACTCAGCGGACCGTTCTCGTATGAGGCGTGCGCGGGGCAGCAAATATGTATCATCATAAGCACCAACGACCAGGACTTTGCCGATACCACACGGATCTTCTGGAACAAAGGTATACCGAACGGAACCTGGAGCACTACCAATGGCATCGATAAACGGGCCAAGGGAACCATGTGCTGGACACCTGACGAATCGGATGCCAGTACGCTCCCGTATTATTTTACAGCTACCGTTCAGGACGACCACTGTCCGTTGAATGGTTCCACCACGCGTTCGTATGCCATCACGGTAAAACCAACACCGAAGAACACCCGTCAGTTCATTAAAAAAGGATGCGGCCTCTGGAATTTTGAAGCCACACCGGTGAGCAATTACTTTAACGGGGCAAGCTACAAGTGGTACGTGCCAAAAGCCATTGGAACCGGTTCTCCGAATACATTGTACTCACAAAGCCAGAACACATCCTATCAGTTTACCCAGGGAGGAACCTATGTGGTTCGAAGCACCATGACCTTCAACGGATGCTCGAATACCTACTACGATACCTTGCTGGTAGATACACCGATTCAGGTGGTTTGTATGCCGGATACCTTTGTGTGTTCAGGCAAGCCGATCACATTATCGTGTACCGTTAGCCATTATTATGCACCACTGCGCTACAAATGGAGCACCAGCCCGAACGATACACAGGCTACCGTTACCATTAATCCAACCACACCGGGTTACTATAGTGTAATTGTTACCGACCGCGATACCTGTTCGGCTATGGATTCGGTATTTGTTGATATAAAAGCCCTTCCAACTGTGAATGTGGGTCCGGATGTACGCTTGTGCTACGGCGACTCCTTCCAGCTGGATGCCGGTAATCCGGGAGCCTTCTACCTTTGGAAAAAAGACGGTGCCTTCTTCGCCTCTACCCAAACCATTTATGTTAGAGACAGTGCCCAGTATACCCTGATGGTAGTGGATTCGTACAGCTGCGAAGGCTATGATACGTTTAACCTGTTCGTGAACCCTCCGGTAATTGTAGGTCCGTTAACCGACCAAACTATTTGTAGTGGCGATACCACCTGGTTACATGCCAGCGGTGCCGATACGTACGAATGGAGAAACAACCAGAACACACAGGTATTGAGCGGCGACAGTATAGAAGTAATTCCTAGTGTTACCACAACCTTCTATGTGAAGGGAACCAAAACAGTAATGGGTAAAACCTGTTACGGGTTTGATACCGTGGTAGTAAGTGTAAATGCCTTACCGGTTATTTCATTCCCGGCATTCCCGAAACGTTGTATCAATGGCGGATTAATAAATTTATCGGCCATGCTGAAGGTGAACAATATTCCGGTTCCGGCTCTGGCTGAAACATGGTATTGTACCAAACTGCCGAACTCGGTGGATCCGGTGAATTTCACCTTCGACCCAACCGCCGCCGCACCATTGGGTGGTATGTTCTGGGTAACCTATGAAGCTACGGCTACCAACGGTTGTAAAGGAAAAGATTCGGTATTGCTGGAAGTGGTGCCACCACCGTATGTTAGTGCCGGTACCGACAAATTATTCTGTGTGAACTACAATGGAACCTGGAACCTGGATACCATGTCGGTACCGTTCGGAGGTTCATGGACCGTAATATCAAATAATCACACTACATATCCACTCGACAGTACCCCAAGCTTCGGTGGTAAGTACAGTTACAATTTCAGCCCATCGAATGCCGGTGACGGAGCCACCCATTTAGGTGCCACCCATCGATTAGTGTACACGTACAAAGACATCTTCCCTCCACGCTGCGAGAATTATGATACCGTTGATTTTGTGGTGAACCCTATTCCTCATGCCGATGCCGGTATCGATACCGCTGTGTGTGTGGGTGTGGGCCAGTTCAACCTCACCAATGCTTTGCATGCCAATTCCGTAACCGGAACCTGGTATGGTCCGGGCGTTCTTTCCGATAGTGTTACCTTCAATCCGGGAATCAACCAAACCGCCTTCCCGCAAACCTATACAGTTTATTTCTACATCTGGTATAATGGGGGATGTTCGGATCTTGACTCAGCCCAGATCACCGTAAACCCAATTCCATTGGTTACACTTTCTGCATCCCGTTACGGCGTATGTAAAACCGATGCTCCGATCATTCTTACCGGCACACCGGCCGGCCCGGGTGGCAAATACTACCTCGATGGTAATTTACTCGCCGGTCCATCGGTGGATCCAACAGTGATTGATACCGGAAATCATATTGTGAAGTTCTCATATACAAATCCGGTTACGGGATGTTCAAAAGACACCACGCTTACCATTTATGTAGAACTTCCACCGAAGGTGAGCATCGATCCGCTTCCGGGAATATGCGAACGTACCTCTCAGGATTCGGGTATTATTATCACCGGCCACACCTATGCTCCATACGGATTCCGCTGGGTGAACCTGGGTGGTGGTACCCTCAAAAACTCGAACTGGACCGATTCTGTAATTACCTACGTTCCAAGTGCAACGGAAGTGGCGGCTCAGAAATACAGTATAGCCATTGTAAGTACAGGCAATACCCTGTGCGGACCTGACTCATTCTACGCAGAGGCGCCGATTTATCCTACACCTATTGTGAACTTCTATACACCGAAAGATGCCGGTTGCGTGCCGTTCACCGCTGACTTTATCGATTCAAGTATTGTAAGCGGAGGCGCATCATACTACTGGGATTTTGGTGATCCGGCCAGTGGCGCAAGAAATAATGACACCAATGCCATTACAAGCCACCGCTATGATTCAGTAGGTATTTATACCATACGACTGGTGGTGAAAAGCAAGGAAGGTTGTGAGCAAACATTCATACGCAATAAATATGTTGAAGCCTATCCGATCCCGAAAGCTGATTTCTACTTCACACCCGACTCATTCAACTGGGCTACCGTAGCCTTACCGAAGTATAAATTCCAGGATCTGTCGACCTGCCCTCCATACGGCATCAAATCGTGGGAATGGGATTTCGGCGACGGACAAGGTAAATCAACACAGCAAAATCCGGAATACGGATATAAGGTTTTAAACCCAGAAAAAGATACCGGTTATTTCTATGTTACACTTAAAGTGGTATCGAACAAAGGCGATTGCTACGATGAAATTACCCGCCGTATTTACATCGGACCTGACCTTACCGTATTTATTCCAAATGCCTTCTCGCCGGATGATAACGGAGTACCAACCAACGAGAAGTTCCGGGTAGTTGCCACCGGTATCAAAACATTTGAAATGTGGGTTTTCAACCGCTGGGGTGAAAAGATGTATTATTCAAATGACTATGCAACACACGGATGGGATGGGTTCTTTAACTCAAAAGAATCACAGGAAGATGTGTACGTGTATAAAGTTATCGTGTCGGCCCTGAGTGGCAAGAAATATGAGTTCAACGGAACCGTGCATTTGATTCGTTAACCTACGATTAAACAACAGAATTAAGGCTGCCAATACATGAAAACACATGAATAGGCAGCCTTATTCTTCTAAAAACAAACCGGTATGAAAAGGTATTTATGGTTACTAAGCACGTTGCTTTTTCTGCTTCCTGCAAAGGAGTCGAAAGCCGACCACGTAATGGGTGCCGATATTCAATGGAAATGCCTCGGTAACGATACATACCAGATCATCTTTAAATTTTACCGCGACTGCCGGGGGATTCCAAAAAGCGGTTCCGTGCAACTGCAGTTTACCAGTGATTCCTGCGCCAACAGCCGTTCCGGAACAGTTACCTGTAATCGTGTTTCACTGGTCGATATCACACCCGTTTGTTCTGCCAATAAACCCTGTAACCCGGCCAATACCATGCTCCCCAGTATTCCGTACGGAATTGAAGAGCATCGGTTTGAAGGCAAGGTGTATCTGGGAGGCACCTATGCCGCCTGTTGCTGGTATAAATTTACATTTAGTGAATGTTGCCGGAGCGGTCCCATCAATACCGGGCACAGCTGGGCTAATTTCAGCACGGAGCTCTGGCTCAACCGGTGTATAACACCGTGCGACAACGGACCTCAGTTCAATAACCCGCCGATCGCGATCAAGTGTGCCGGTCAGGATGTGGTGTATAATCACGGGGTGGTGGATGCCGATGGGGACTCACTGGTGTATGTGAAAGCATTACCCAACGGTGCCAATTACATTGCACCCTGGAGTGTGAATTATCCACTCACAGTATTTCCCGGAAACAACCCCAATGTATCGCCGAATCCAAATGCGGTTCCACCCATTGGATTCTGGCTTGATCCACTCTCGGGGGATATGATCTTTCGTCCGATGCAGCAACAGGAAACTGTGCTGAAAGTGCGGGTGGAAGAATGGCGTAAGATCAATGGTGTGTACAAGCTCATCGGAATTGCGACCCGCGATATGCAGTTTATCATCCTGGCCAACTGTACCAATAAAAATCCAACGCTATCCGGCCTAACTTCCTATGAAGCGTGTGCCGGGCAGCAAATATGTTTTACGATCAATACAAATGATCTCGACTTTCTCGATACCACACGGATTTTCTACGACAACTCCATTCCCGGTGCCACGTGGACCTCTACGAACGGTACTGCCAAACGAGCGCAGGGGACGTTCTGCTGGACGCCTCAGGAATCGGATGCCAGTACCTTGCCGTATTACTTCCGTGCCACAGTGGAAGATGATCATTGTCCGCTCAACGGGCGATCCACACGATCGTATGCCATCCTGGTAAAACCCACCCCGAAAAATACCCGGAATTTTGTGAAGGGAAGGTGCGGCCTGTGGGCATTTCAGGCTACCCCTGTAAGTTCGTACTTCAACGGAGCCTCATATAAGTGGTATGTTCCGAAACTGATCGGAACAGGATCTCCTGTGACAACCTATGCAACTACGCAAAATACCAGCTATCAGTTTCCGGAAGGCGGGAAGTATGTGATCAAAAGCACCATGACCTTTAACGGTTGTACCAACAGTTATTTCGACACCATTCAGGTGGATACGGTAGTACAAGCCATTGCACCGCCCGACACAGCAATATGTAAAGGAAGATCCATACAGCTCACCGCGGCCGTGAAAGGCGGCAATCCGGTGTATCATTATAAATGGAGCAATACCGATACGCTGGCCAGCATTACCATCGCCCCTCAGTCCGATACAGTTCTGTACCTTGCTGTGAGTGATCGTGATACCTGCATTGCACTGGATACCGTAAAAGTTCTGGTGAAAAACCTGCCGACGATTTCGCATAGTGCCGATGCCCGTATTTGCAGTGGCGACAGCGTGGTTTTTGATGCCGGAAATATTACACCGGGCGTTCACTATCTATGGAAAAAGAACGGAGCCTTCTTCTCTACCAGCCGGCAGATCACAGCGCGTGACTCGGGTGAATACGTCATTCATATTATCGATACGTTCGGTTGCGAAGCATTCGACACCTCTCACCTCTTTGTGAACGATCCGGTAATTATTGGCCCTGTGCAGGATGTTGCAATATGCAAAGGCGACACGGCCACGCTCACGGCTACCGGTGCCATGACGTATGAATGGAAAGAACTGGGTTCAGGAACTATTGTCAGTACATCTTCTGCACTTACCGCGAGCCCGTTAACGACTACCACGTATATCATTAAAGGTACCTTCACCTATCAGGGTGTTACCTGCTACGGGTACGATACGGTTGATATTGTTGTAAAAGAACGGCCGACCATTTCATTCCCGGTATTGCCTATACGATGTGTTGACGGCAATCCTGTATTTCTGAATTGCACCGTGAAGTATAACAACATACCAGTGCCTCCTTCAAACCTAACCTGGTCATGTCCTTCCATGCCGTTGGCCCTGATCAATGGCAATCAGTTCGACCCGAAAGCAACAGCCCCTGCCGGTGGCACGTTTGTATTATATGTTTCAGCGGAATATAATGGTTGTTCATCACTGGACTCTACCACCATTACGGTGAATGCTTTACCGGTTGTATCTGCCGGAAATGATAAGTCGTTCTGCGAAAATTTCGGAAACACGTTACTCGATACCATGGTTTCGCCGTTCGATGTGAAATACGGAAGCTGGTCCATTCTTTCTTCCGGTACTCCGGCCGCAGCCTTGAACACCACACCGAACCCACCGGGATTTTCATATTACTTTGATCCGGGCATAGCCGGGGTTGGGTATCATACACTGCAATATAAATACAAGGATTTTATTACCGGTTGCGAAAACACCGATACCGTTATATTCCATATCATTCCAATTCCGGTTGCTGTTGCCGGCAGCCTGCCCGATGTTTGTGCCGATCACGGTATTATAAATCTGGCATCAGCCACCGGGTGTACCCCTCCGGGTGGAACCTGGAGTGGTACCGGAGTTACCGGAGGTATATTTGACCCCGCTATTAATACAGGTATCACTACTCAAACCTATACATTGAAATACCTGGTTGCGGCTATTGGCTGCAGCGATGAAGACAGCTTAACCATTACCGTACATCCGGTTCCGAAAGTAAAACTCGATACCGTTGGTAAGCAATGCGTGAATACCGGTAATGTAGTATTGAATGGTACCCCTTCAGCCGGTGGTACAGGTACATATACTGGTCCGGGTGTTACCGGAAATATTTTCAATACGAAAACTGCCGGCCCGGGAACCCATAAAATTGTGTACCATTATAAGGAAACAGCAGCTCCGTTCTGCGAACAGTCCGACTCAATACTGATTCAGGTGCAGGATGAACCGCTGGTAAGTATCGATCCTGTGGCTACCTTATGCGAAGATGATATCCGGGCTAATGGCGTGATCGTTACCTGCAAGGTTAATTCACCTTTTGGCCTGCAGTGGTCGGCCGACAGTGCCGGTGGATTTGCGAATCCAAACAGCACCACTACGGTGTATCACCCGTCGTACAACGAGCTTACCAATCATAAAATAACATTCACCGTTACCAGCACGCAAAACGGAGTATGTGCGCCGGCACAGGCAGTGATCGATGCCAATATTTATCCTACGCCGCATATCACCTTCACCGGCGACCTGCTGAAAGGCTGTAAACCGCTTACAGTGAAATTTACCAGTGTAACGGATGCAGGCAGTGGTGCTACGTATGAATGGGACTTCGGCGATCCGGCATCGGGAAGCAATAACAACAGTAACGACGCCAATCCTACACATACATATAACGACAGTGGATTGTACACGGTTTATGTAAAAGTGATCACCGTAAACGGTTGTTTCAACACCTACCGTATTTTGAATTATATTGAAGTGTTCCCGTATCCGGTGGCTCAGTTTAAGGCCGATCCGGCTCGTACTACCGTGGCCTTACCGAAGATCAAATTTTATAATGAGAGCCGCGGCAATGAACCGATGACATACTTCTGGAACTATGGAGATTTGTCGCCGGTGGAAACCACTACCTCCCGCACTACACTTCATACCTACAGTGTGAACGATACAGGTTACTATACGGTGTTGCTGCGTGTCATCAGCCGTGAAGGATGCGAAGACACCATTTCACAAAAAGTATATATCGGTCCGGATCTTACTGTATTTATTCCAAACGTATTCTCACCCGATGGCAGCGGTCCGCTGAAGAATGAAAAATTCCTGGTAGTGGCCGGTGGCATACGTACATACAACCTGAGAATATTCGATCGCTGGGGTGAAGAACTCTTCCATAGCACAAGCCTGAACGATCAGTGGGATGGCACCTATCATACCTTGCCGTGCCAGCCGGATGTATATATCTACAAAGTAATTGTTACCGGTTACGACGATAAAAAACACGAGTACAACGGAACGGTTACACTGATCCGCTAATCAACAAATGAAATGATAAGATATCCCTTCAGAAAACTGAGGGGATATTTTTTTTTAAACTAAAATTAATTCAAACGGTAAGGAAGGATGAGATTGAAGGAAGGTATGGTGACTTTTAATTCTTTTCCGTCCACCAGGCGCTCAATGATATAGTAGCCGCTCATACGCCCGAAATCACTTTTAATGTTGGAGCCCGACACATATTTATGATATTGTCCGGGTTCGATCACAGGTTGCAGCCCCACCACACCTTCGCCTTGTACTTCTCGTTTCGGGAATCCGGCATCCCAGATGAACCAGTGACGATGCATCAGTTTCACCGTGTACTCACTGTTGTTTTCAATGGTGATGCGGTATGCAAAAATATTTTCCATAACCAACCCGTTCGGTTGTTTTTGCTGAAACTCTACTTCAACGGTGATCTTTATATCATTGGTAATGGCCGTAATCATAAGCACGGAATTTTAATTATTCGAAAATAGGAATTTGAATACGTTTCTCCTAATACAGCGGACAATAAAAAATGTTTTTACGCTTCTTCCAGCAATGACTTTTCAGGACGTGCAATATAATAAAAGCGGAAAAACAGCAGCAGGGCCGATGTGATCAAGCCAATGGTAAGGCCCCACCATATTCCCTGGGCGCCCCATCCGGCCACAAATCCCAGATAGTAACTCAGTGGTAATGCCACGCCCCAATAGGCCAGCAACGTGAAAACCGTGGGCCAGCGTACATCATAGATACCGCGTAAAACACCCAGTGAAACGCATTGAATGCCATCGGGAATCTGAAAGAGTGCAGCAATCACCATGAGTGGCACAGCATAGTTCAATACCGCTTCATTTTCAATATATAGTGAGGGAATGGTTTTCTGAAACACCAGAAACAATACACAAGTAATGATCTCAATTACAAATGCCATACGAATGGAGTTGATTCCGTAGAGGTACGCATGATGCCGGTTCTTCTCGCCAAGGCTTTCACTCACCATAATAGAGCCGCCAATGCCAATGCCCGAAACGAACAGGTATGTGAGCGCCGCAAAGCTGATCACGATCTGATGTGCAGCCGATGCCTCTTTGTTGATCATGCCCATAAAGATATTGGCTACACTGAAGGCGGCGATCTCAAAAAAGTATTGAAAGCCCGATGGGATGCCGTCTTTCAAAATCTCCCGGTGATACAAGCGGTTCTTCAGCCAGAGATTAGCCGGCCGGTAAGGCATCGTTTTTTTACTTTTAAAAATAAAAAGCAAAATACCCGCAGCCATAAAAATCCGCGAAATAAAAGTGGCCCATCCTGCCCCCAGTGCACCCATGGGTGAGAAGCCGCAATGCCCGTATATCAGTATATAATTTAGTATGATGTTTAAAACCACCGCCCCCATGGCCAGTGCCATCGATTCACGGGTGAAGCCCAACCCGTCGGTAAATTGCTTGGCGGCCAGAAATACAAACATGGGAATGGCTGAAAACCCCAGCATGCGCAAAAACGCCGGTGCAAGTTCGTTCACGCTCTCTTCCTGTGCAAACCACTCAAAATTTCCCGAGAGAAACAGCGTGACACACATGAGCAACAATCCGAGCCACAGAGAAATAAGCACCCCGTTGTTCAGCAGGTAACCGCATTTTTCATAGTCTTCTTCTGCTTTTGATTTGGAAATAAGAGGTGGAAGAATGGAAAAAATACCGATACCGATAATGGTCACCGTAAAAAAAATGGAGTTACATACCCCAACGGTAGCAACCGAAGCCGCATTCACTTGCCCCACCATAATATTGTCGGCGATCCCCATCAGCACATAGCTCATCTGCCCGATGATGATCGGCCAGGAGAGTTTCCATATTTTTTTAATAAAAAAGAGCATACGGGGTAAAAACGGGGTGCGAAGATAAATATTCCTGTATAAGTGCCGGAACTATTGAACTTCCCGTTTTCTTTAACTAATTTTGAAATTGATGTAAAGCGGAGCTTTTTTAAATAATTTAAACAGCAGTAAATCAACTGGTTACATATTTTTTAATACAATCCCAGAAAACGGTGCAGCAAACGAACGGTTTGCCTTGTCTACCATAATAAGCCGATGAATGCAAAATGATGAAGAACTGATTGCGGGAAGCATGGATGGGGATGTGCGGGCTCAGAAGGCATTGTACGAGAAGTACGCTGCCCTCCTGATGGGTATCAGTTACCGGTACGCACGAAACCATGCCGATGCGGAGGACATTTTGCAGGACGCTTTCCTGAAAATATTTCAGTCACTCTCCCGGTTCCGGTTCGAGGGCTCATTTGAAGGATGGATGCGGCGTATTGTTGTAACAACTGCTTTAAATTATATGAACCGTTCAAAACACATCCGTGAAAGTCTCGCCATTGAAGCCATGTCGTACGAAGTACCGGCACAACAGGAAGAGGCAAGCATTAAACTTAATGGCAATGATCTCATGATCTGCATACAGTCGTTACCCGACGGGTTTCGCACCGTATTGAATCTTCATGCCATTGAAGGGTATTCCCACAAGGAGATATCTTCCATGCTGCAGATCAGCGAAAGTACTTCACGCTCACAGTACATGCGTGCCAAAGCCATGCTGGCCATGCGCATTCTGGAACGCAATAAAATACTGGTTCCGGTGGATAAGGCCGGGTAAACCAATGGATGGAATTAAAAAAGAAAAAGGAAACTTGTTATGGATTCGTTTGAGGATTATTTAAAAAAGGAAGCTGCCGGCTTCCGGATGGAACCTTCCGATAAAGTATGGAAGGGGGTTCAGTCGGGCCTGCAACAAAAGAAACGACGGAAGGCGATCGTATACTCAGTTGCGGCTTCGGTGATCATCCTGTTGCTTGCCGGTTTGTTTTTTATCCCCGGCACATCACCCGCACCGGTGAGCTCGGATCGCAGCAATAATAATAACGATAAAGTAAACACCCCATCGGTTCAGCCACCGGTTGCAAATACTGCACCCGAAGCAAAAACAACGGCTCCGGTTACATCTTCAGCTACGTTACTTCATACTAACAAAGGAACAGGGAACAACAATCCACCAACACCGGTAGCACCTCTCACCGATAAAAAAGATCAATTTGTTTTATTAACTACGTTAGACCCTTTATTCATGTTTCAGGTACCGGTGCATGAAGGAGGCTTTCTTTCAAAATATATTATTTTCGATCGTTTGCCTGTTCAACCGTATACAGTTGATGCTACCCAGGCACCGGATATAAAAGAAAAGACCCGTATGCCCGATACCCGTTTCTTCATCACCGGCGGAACCAATATCACACACTCCCTGCATTCCGGCATACAGGCACACTTTATAAAACCCGATGCCGGTATAAATATAATGGCAGGCGTTAACCATACCGTTTTTACACGCGTACAGGTTTCTGCCGCTGTTTCGTATCAATACACCCGTTACCGTCTCGGCGTGGCAAGTATCACACCCGAACCGTTCACTATAAGTCAAAAGGCTACTCCTATACAGGCATCCTATCGCCTCACCAACGAATCGTTTGCTCTGAATCACACCCACCGGGTTGGTATTCCGTTACTGGCCTCATATACGCTTTTCAATTTACCGGCCTCAAAAATGTCGGCCTTCGGCGGCATCGAACCTTCGGTCGTATTTACCGGAAAATATCTGATCGGTGTTCCCGGCTCCGACCGCGTATTCAATAACAGCAGTTATGTGCGTCCGCTGAATGCGTATTATGAAGCCGGCCTAAGTTATTCGAGAAAGATTTCAGCGCATCAGGCATTTCTGATCAGTTATACCCTGCAGCGTCAGGCTCTGAATAATTTTATCGGAGGGCTGGATATAAAAGAGCATTTGTTGCATCAGGTGCTTTCCGCCGGTATTGCTTTCTAGACCCGGCAAACCAGGCAGTTGCGGGGATTTCCGTATTTTTGTCATTCAAAATTTTAATCAGGCGAATGGCTATGGGGTATGCATTTTATCCGGCAGAAGTAATTCAGATCACCGATGCTTCAGACACGGTGAAGCGGTTCGTACTCAAAATGCCCGACACCCTTCAATTCACCTTTCAGGCCGGACAGTTTGTGATGCTCGATATTCCGGTGTCACCCGCCGAAACCTTCCGGAGTTACAGCATCGCCTCACCACCTTCCCATGATAATACCTTTGAGTTGTGTATCTCGCTTCATAAAGAAGGGATCGGCACGCCCTGGCTGTGGAGTCATGTGCAAGTGGGGTCGGTGATTCAATGCACTGATGCGCTGGGGAAGTTTACCCTGCCTGAAACCCTGGAAACTGATCTGTGTTTTATTTGCACCGGCACGGGCATTGCCCCGCTGCGAAGCATGATCCTCGATATTTATAACCGGCAGGTGCCCCACCGCAATATCTTTTTGATCTTCGGGAACCGCTACGAAAAAGATATTCTTTACCGTTATGAATTTGAGGCCCTCAGCCGGGAACACCCCGAGTTCACTTTTATTCCAACCCTGAGCCGTGAAACCGGTGAACAATGGACAGGTGCCCGGGGCTATGTGCATGCCGCTTACGAACCCTTATTCCGCGATGCCCATCCGGCCCTGTTTTATATATGCGGCTGGAAAGCCATGGTGAGGGAAGCAAAAGAGAAGCTGAAAGCCATGGGGTACAGTAAAAAGGAGATCCGCTTTGAACTGTACGATTGATGAAATCCACCCGTAACCGGCTCATTTATTCCTTTTTAACAGATCGCCAATGCCCTTGCGGCATGGCTTTTGACCTGTCTCAAATGAAAAACGCAATAATTAAGTAAATTTGCCATCTTAATTGAGAAAATGAAACATCTGATCGTAGTAATAACAGCCCTTTTTTTATGCTTTTCCGCTTCAGCCCAGGTCGATAAAAAGGCTAAGGGAATTCTGGAAGAACTTTCGGCCAAGTATAAAAAGTACAAAAGCATCAAAGCCCAGTTTGTATATACCCTGGAAAGCAAAGCCAGCAAGGTGAAGCAATCGCAAAAAGGTGTATTGCATTTGAAGGGGAACAAATTCAAGGTTGAGATCGCCAATAAGGAAATTACCTGCGACGGTAAAACCGTATGGACCTATTCCCCGGCTCCCGATAACGAAGTACAGATCAACAACTACAACCCGAATGAAAACGGGTTTAATCCGGCCCAGATATTTACTATGTACGAAAAAGGTTTCCTCTACAAGTTTGTAGATGAAAAGGCCGAAGGCGGTAAAACCATTCAGCAAATAGAACTCACCCCGATCGACAAGAACAAGAAGTTCTTTAAGGTGAAACTGTTTATCGACAAAGCCGCCAAGCAGATCGTCCGGTCATCGGTGTATGAAAAGAATGGCAATATCTATACCTATGAAGTGCAGAAGTTTGAAACCGACCTACCCATGGCCGACGCCTTCTTCACCTTCGATGCCACCAAGCACCCCGGCTGTGAGGTGAATGATTTACGGTAAAGCAACCAATAATAAAAAAGCCTGCTGAACTTCAGCAGGCTTTTTTATTACACTATATTCTTCTCAATGCTCATCCAGAAACTTCTTAAGGGCATTGATATTGGCAATTCCAATAGAGTTCTGTTTTTTAGTATCGGCCAGCCACAGGCTGAACCAGTCGAGCGTATAGATCATTTCATAGCACGATTCGATGCCGAAGGAATAAATGATATGCTCGGTGAACTGGTATTTTTTGGCTGCAAACAACTGACGTAAAAATTCGAAACGAAGGTTTACCCGCTTGTTGATGTTGGTATGCAGGAAAATGAAATTCGTGTTGAAACTGCCATAGAAGGTTTCGATCACATTGTGATTGCTTTCGGGAACCACAATATAAAACGCCTCACCTTTGGCATTTTCCTGTATCTGCTGGCACAGGCGAAGAGCAATGGGTTCGGTGTACTGATCGGCAACAATGATAAATTTCTTCCCGATGGTTTTTTCAAAAGGCTCGAACACCGTTTTTCCTTCACTGATATAAAAATCGGCATCGCTTACTTTTTTGGCCACGGCTCCCAGCTCCGGTTTCAGGTCCAGACCCAGTAACTCTCCGAATATCAAGATCAATGTTGTGAGCGGATACCCGAGTGCCATACGGGGCTGATAACCGGGTTCGGCCGAATAGGCTTTTATGCCGTTGGCACCGGCTTTTTCAAGCAGTTTGCCTCCGGTAGTGATGACGATAAGGGTGGCTTTGCGCTGCAATGCCTCATCAAAAAGGGTGAGCGTTTCTTCGGTATTGCCCGAATACGAGCTGAGGATCACCAGCGTAGATTCTCCAACATATGCCGGAAGTGAATAATCGCTGATGATTTCAATGGGCAGTGGAAAACGATCGGTAAAAAGGGTTTTGGCAATGCGTCCGCCAATGCCCGAACCGCCAAGACCTCCGATAACAACGTTCCGGAACTTGCTGATATCCTGATGGTGAGGGGTGTAGTTTTGCAAAACAAAATCAATCTGTTTGCTGAAATTCCTGAGTTGACCTGACTGGTATTTCATTGTTGATCAAAAATTTAAATAATGGGCAAATTTACTGCTTTTGGCATGTCCCGAAACAATTTATATTTAATTTATACGTTATTTTGTATTGGTCTATAATGCCGAATCTGATGAAAAAGAATCTTTTTTATGTCCTTGTTTCACTCGTATTTCTTACTGCCTGTAACGAAGCCAATTTCGACCGTTATCCGGGCACGCGCCTGAATCAGATCCCTGAAGCTTATCGTGGTAAATTCAGGGAAGAAAAGCAAAAAGGGAAGGAGAGGGAATGGTACGATATCGGAGCCGACTATTACATCGAATACCCGAAAGGAGAAAAGCATTTACTGGGCGACTCTCTGGTATTCTCACAATACAACGGTATGGATTTTATCAGTGCCCTGCACGATAACAACCCGTACTGGACAGTGATGAATCTGAAAGTGAATAAGAACAAACTTTGTTTTTATCCGGTGAATTATAATCCGAAGAATAATGAAGTCGAGCTGAAAAACTATATCACCCCGGAAATGCTACCCGACAGCATGTATGTGTTTAAGATGAGCGAAGAAAAGCTGGCAGTCTATGTGAAAGAATATCTGTGGAAACAAAAACCGGTATTGCTGAAACGGTTCAAATAAGCCGGCCATTCAATTTCTTTTTTTTCTGAAAAACTGCTGTATCAGCTCCCGGCATTCTT
The DNA here is from genome assembly GCA_044228315.1 of Bacteroidia bacterium. Taxonomy (GTDB): domain Bacteria; phylum Bacteroidota; class Bacteroidia; order UKL13-3; family UKL13-3; genus CAINMV01. The sequence continues at coordinate 21,659 of JBGAVF010000007.1, forward strand.
CTTCCAGTATACCTCCCGTTATTTCTGTTTTCGGATGTAAGAGACCGGTATACCGTCCGCATCCTCTTTTCGGGTCGTAGGCACCGAAAACGATACGGTCGATCTGGGTCCAGTAAGAAGCCCCGGCGCACATGATGCAGGGTTCCAGGGTTACATACAGCGTACATTCGTGCAGGTATTTCCCGTTGAGTGCCGATGCCGCAGCCGTAAAGGCAATCATTTCTGCATGAGCCGTCACATCGTTCAGGGTTTCGATCTGGTTATTACCCCGGGCTATAACGCGGTTGCCGGCCACGATCACCGCACCTACGGGTACTTCATCATTCCCTTCGGCCATTCGAGCCTGTTTCAGGGCCTCCAGCATAAATTTTTCATCTGCCTGCTTTTGTTCTTCCGGGGTCATCATGGTATGTATGCAAATTTGCATTTTTGCACCTTCATTTCATGCAATTATTTCTTCACGGCTTTCGTTAATCCCTTTAAAATCTATGCGGTTATTACAATTTACCTTTCTGCTTCTTTTCACTGTACTGGTATCGTGTTCGCACAACCGTTCCGGTGTTTCCTTTCAGGGAGATGTAAATAAGGATATTGAGAACCTGTTGTATCCCGGCGAGTATCCAGCCGAGGTGCTGGATTCGATCGTACGTTCCCCCCGGGAACAGGAACTGGATGAACGACTTACCGAAGCCATACAATCGAATTATGAATGGTTCAATCAGTACCTGCAGGAACACCGGGGTGAAATTCCGCTACCGTATAATTCCCGTTTCGGACTCAGTGAAGCGGAATACAATGAGCTGAATACACTGAAACAAAACATACAGGTTATGGCATCGTACCAGGGTCCATTGAAGGTGATACGTAACGGAGGTTTTATTTCATTTCATGGCGAGGGGAAATTGAGTGTGCTGAACCGGGTGAATTTCAACATGAGTAACGGTTCAGTGCAGATGGCGAACTATATCCTCAGCCTCAGCGATACGCTGCATATCACCGGTGAGAACCATGGCCTGAAAAGTGCCTGGGATGGCTATACGTGGCGCTTCACCGACCCGGAGAACATCAATATGGAAACGATCAAAAACACCGAAAACCTTTCGGCTAAGCATTACAACATTACACTGGGTTTCTTAAAGAAGAACCATAAAACACTGCTCCGCATCACACAACGGGAAATGGTGAACGGGGAAACAACGGTGAATCTGAATGTGCCGGTGGTGTTTTAACTCAGGCAACCACCGTGGTGCGTGCCGGCAACTTGATGCGGGCATAAAAGAACAGGGCAATTAAAAAGCAACCCGAATACATAAGGATGGCATTACGCAAACTTCCGGTTACATCGGTGACGATGCCGGTTGATAACGTGCCGATGGTAATGGCTGCTTTCTCGGTAACATCCAGAAAACTGAAATAGGAGGAAAGGCTCAA
>JBGAVF010000328.1:0-2823 GCA_044228315.1 Bacteroidia bacterium
GATTCCAACAATGATCCCGAGTTCTTTTCGTGATATCTCCCGATCTCTTAGACTGTGCACCAGTAACAATACAATTACAGGCAGGGCATTGATCAGCCCCCGGGTTTCGGAATTGAAATTCAGACACAAAGCCAGTAGCATATAAAAGTACATACCATAACCAAAGTTGCGTATGCTATTAAAGAACTGTTTTAGAAACACAATAATGAGCGGCATCACACTCCCGAAATAAACAAACGAAGCCACAAGGAACAGGAGGGGGTTGGTAACACCTCTCAGGAAAAAGCGTTCGCACAGTTCCAGGTTGGTGAAATCCCGGTCCCCGTTTTTATACTGATTCACCAACAGGGAAATAAGCAAGAAGACGATACCTATATAGAGCAGCTGCTTGCCGGTATGCGCCGAGAACAGCACTTTGCCCAGATGCCCGGGTGATACTGCCCTGAAATAAAAAAAGAAGACCAGGCCTGTATACAATACCAGGGCCCCGGCCGAAACCGGCAGCAGGGTCATGTTTACATCGGTTCCCATGGCTGTGCTGAGAATATTACGTACATAAATCATATCCCATACACTGAAAAGTGCAAAGGCCAGCAGGGCAAGGGTAAGTAATAGGGCACCCCACTGCATATTCCCTTCCGGCATCCGTTCTTTCCTGAACAGAAACAAGGGGAGGGCGAATGCGAAAAAAGAAGGCCAGGTGAAAATACCGGGCAGCAGCAGGCATAAAAAGAGAACCGGCTTTTCAGCTATAAAAGCATATAGCAATACGATGCTCAGGGTGAACGCGGTCATATCGGTAAGTACAGGGTAGTACACATGTTGCTTGAGCAATGGAAAGGTTACAAACAACAGCACAAAAGCCAGTATTTTATGCCGGCCGGTGATCTTGAGCGCTTGCAGTATCTTTTCCCAGAACCACAGGCTGATGAAATATCCGATACCATTCAGCACATACATGCCGGTTATAATATTGTGATTGGTAAATTCAATATGCAACCCTTTAAAGGTGGCATACACAAGGGCCAGGGGGAAAATGCGTTGCAGGTGATAGCTGTTCAGTTGTTTTTGAAGAACACGCGTATCGAGGTTGCGCAGCAAATCGGCATAATAGCTGCCGTCCCACCCCGTACCGTCATTCACAGGAATGCGTTCTCCCAGAAAATAATACCCGGTGAGGTAAAGTAAAAAGAAGATACAGGCAGGTACCAATGGTTCCCGGTACCAGAGGCGGGATGTCAGGGTTGAGCTTGGGGTTAAAGGGGGCACGTACATGCAAGTATACCAAGAATACCGAAGTAAAGACAAGCCCCTGAAAATAATCCGCAACCGGGCTGCCTGTCATTTTTATCTCATTAGAGGGCTTCTTTTGTAATTTCGGTTAAAATATGTTTAATTCGCCAACATACAATTAACAACAGCCTATTGACTCATTTCTACCTCATTTACACTTTTTAAAGGATAAAAGAGATTGAGCAGCGTTATTGCCACTCAACGTGTATGGAGCAATTTAGTAAAATAGTGTATTTTTAAAACTTTGATTTGTTGATGGTTTCAATCAGAAATGTATGTATGGCTTGTCTGTTGCTGTGTGGAGCGTTTTCCATGCAGTCGTTCATTATTGACGGCCGGTATATTCAAAAGCACTTTTCCTTTACTGCCGATTCCCCAACCACCGATACTTCACAGGCCCGGAAAACCCGTATTCAGCTTAAAGATCCCGGAAACGTCAGCACCACCACCGAATACGACTCCCTTTCCGGCGGTTTTCGTTCCAATAAAAAGGTAGGACGCACACCGGTAGGTACACCCCGTTACCTTTCGCTCGATGAATACCTCGATGAGAGCCGTAAAAAATCGGTGAACGATTATTTCCGTAAGCGTTCCATGCAGGATGAGTTTGTGAAGGGAGGCGGTGGCATTCTTCCAGCCGTAAATCTGCCCCCAAGCGCCTTCACCAGCTGGCTGGGCGGTACCGTGGATCTGCACCCTCAGGGCAGTGCCGAACTTATTTTCGGTGTAAACAGCAACCGCATCAACAACCCGGCCCTCACACCCAAACAACGTCATGTTACCCAGTTCGACTTCGACCAGAACATTCAGCTGAATCTTACCGGTAATATTGGCGATAAAATTAAGATCAATGCCATTAACGATACCAAAGCCATCTTCGACTTCGACAATATCTTTAAACTGGATTATGTTGGCAAGGAAGATGAGATAATAAAGAAAGTTGAATTGGGTAATGTAGGGCTGCCCCTGAACAGTAACCTCATCAATCCCGGACAGTCCCTTTTCGGGGTGAAAGCCGCCTTTCAGTTCGGACGACTCACCGTAACCACGGTTGTAACCCAGAACAAAGGGAAATCTACCACCACGGAATTTACCGGTGGTGCTCAGGTAACCAATTTCGACATTTCGGCTGATAACTATGATGTGAACCGTCACTTTTTCCTCGGACAGTTCTTCCGTGAACATTATGATCAGTGGCTCAACCGCTTGCCTCTGGTAAACTCAGCGGTTAAAATCAACCGCATTGAAGTTTGGATCGCCAACCGCACGGCTTCCTATACCGAATCGCGTGATGTTGTGGGTTTCATTGACCTTGGGGAAGGCAATCCGTATAATCCGGTGAATGTTACCACCCGCAGTGCCAACCCTACCAATAATGATAATAACCGGCTTTACAATACCATCTATAACGACCAGACCCTGCGCCCGTCGAATAAGGTAATTAATACACTGGAGCAGAAATACACGAATTATGTTTCAGGTATCGACTATCAGGTGCAAACCAACGCCCGCCGACTTACCGAACAGGAG
>JBGAVF010000329.1:0-2770 GCA_044228315.1 Bacteroidia bacterium
TCGATCCCTGGGCAAAGAGCATTGGCATTTTCATAATTCCTCCGGGAATAATCCCCAACATCGGATTCGGAGCCCTTTATCTGGCCTATTGTGTATATATGGCACGGAATGCACAGGATAATATCGGGCATGAAACGCATTTTTACGGAGCCCTGTGGGGCGCTTTTTTTATGTTTGCCACCCAACCGGGATTGCTCAGAGTATTTATCAATAAACTGGTGTTTAATCTGTTTTCATAATAGCTTGTAACAAAAATGCTTACCATCGAAGATCAAATAAAAAGCACTATACGCAGTATCCCCGATTTTCCAAAGCCGGGTATCGACTTTAAAGACATCACACCGATACTTCAACACCCCGATTTGTGTGAAGCCATTGCCACGGCATTGTATGAAAATACAAAAGCATTAGAGATTGACTGTGTAGCTGCAGCAGAGAGCCGTGGGTTTCTGTTCGGACTTATGATCGCACAAAAACTAAATGTTCCGTTTGTTCCCATCCGGAAAAAAGGGAAACTTCCGTATAAAACGTTCTCCCAAAGCTATGAATCGGAATACCGGCATGCCACCATTGAAATTCATCAGGATGCTGTAAAAAAAGGAAGCCGGGTAATGCTGCATGATGACCTGCTGGCTACTGGTGGAACTATGGAAGCCGCCGCCCGTCTAATCAGGAAGGCCGGTGGTGAGGTGGTGTCATTCAGTTTTTTAATTGAACTTTCGTTTCTGCATGGCTACCGGCACCTAACTCCTTTTACAAACAACATACTGAGCCTGGCGAAATATTGATCGTACATATCCCGCCTTCTGTCTTATCATCAAATCAAAATCCTTCCTGCTTAATAGCCAAACACCTCTGTCAGACTGATCTGCTGAACAGGTCCGAGTTTTTGCAATTTGCTTACCGGTACCCGCTGTTTGGATGCGAGCACACAATATGAATAGGTATTTTCTTTAATAAATGTATTGTAAAACGCCATCAGATCGGTGGTGGTCATGCCCTGAACCCGCTCGTAAATTCGCATATTGATATCTTCACTCAATCCCATCTGTTGTGCATTTTCATATGCAAAAAAGATATCGGCTTTGGTAGTACGCGACGTTTCAATGTTTTTCAATATGGCTTCTTTGGATGTGTTCAGTAACTGTTCCACAGGTTTCATGTTATGTAACAAATCGTTCATGGCGATCAGTGCTTCATCAAACTTATCGGCCTGCGTACCTACATACGCTACCACATTGTACTGGTCATCCTTACGGGTAGGCGTATTGAAATACGCATAGGTAGAATACGCCAGGGCTTTGCTTTCGCGAATGGTTTGAAATACCAGTGACCCCATTCCTCCGCCAAAATATTCATTGAAAAGTTTTATCGCCGGAGCATTCGCCGGATCGTACCCCGTATTATTGTTCTGCCACATTACTTCAGCCTGTACCATATCGTAATTCACAAAATACACTTTGGTCTCTTTTGAAGGGGTTCTGGTGTAGTGCTGCATCTCCGGAACATCCTTTAAAGTGGCCTGTGTAATATGATACGAGTTCATTTTACCGGCAGCCTCGTTGAGAGCAAGCGGGCCGTAATAGAATACACGGTGTTTGTAGTTTTTCAACCCTTTCACCAGCTGACAGAGTTCTTCTGCTTTTAAAGAAACAAGGGCCTGAGAATCCAGCACATCATTCACCGGATTCTTGCTTCCGTAGGCGGCATAACTCAGCAAGGCGGAGCGTATATGGCCTTTATCCAGTTTATTATCGGCCCGGTTCTTGAGTTCACCTTCTATCATCTTATTCAATGCTTCCTGATCAGGCTTCACATGACTCATGAAATATTCAAATAGTTTCATGGCCTTATCAAAGTTTTCCTGCAAACCACTCAGGTAAACATAACTTTTTTCATTGCTGGCCGAGATTCCGTAGCTGCATGCCAGATTGTAAAACTCTTTGTTAAGTTGTTCGGCTGTTAACGAATCGGTACCTGCGTAATTCAGATAATTGAAAGCAAACGGCAATTTTTTATCCGTGAACTTACCCATATCGAACACATAATAAACCGAGAACAGCTCATTCGATTTATTCTGTATGTATTTTAACGGAACATTATTATTGAGGGATGCAGAACTTATATCTTTGGTATAATCAACAAACACGGGTTCGATCTTCGGAACTTCTATTGCTTTAAACTCCTTTACAAAGGCTGAGGATGAATCAGGATTCGTTTTTACCGGTGTGATCTTAGGCTTTTCAACTTTTTCACGGGAAGGCAATTCTCCGTTTTTCTTATTCACGCATATATAATTGGTCAGGTAGCGTTTAGCATACTCCATAACCTGATCTTTTGTAATACTTCCAATATAATCCAGTTCACCGGCCACGTCGGTCCACGGGCGGTCGAGTACAAAGGAAGCCAGCATATCATTGGCCCTGCCTTCATTATCTTCCGATTTTTTAATACGATCGAGTTTATAGTTATTGATGATGGCCTGGAGCAACTCCGGTTCAAAATCACCATTCTTCACTTTATCCACTTCATGAACCAGCAGGTCACGCACCTCATCAAAACTTTGTCCGCTGCGGATCTTGGCCGATAGGGTGAATGTAGAATAATCTTTCATACCGTCGTTATAACAACCCCCTTCCAGCGTTTTCTGTTTCTGGTTCAGATCGAGATCGATGAGACGGTTCACTACCGAACCCAGTAGGTTTTCCATAGGTGCGTCTTTCCCAACAGCTCCGGGCAGGCGGTAGAACACACCAATAATTTCTTCCAT
>JBGAVF010000330.1:0-2747 GCA_044228315.1 Bacteroidia bacterium
ATAAAAAGGGTTTAAAATCCCCCCCGGGTGTACGGTGATAATTCGAGCGGTGCAAATTCACCCGAAAGGAACTTGTAATATCCTGCAATACCAATCATGGCGGCATTATCGGTACAATATTCAAAGGCCGGAATATGTACCTTATAGCCCTGCGTACTGAGTGCATTAAATTCCTGCCGCAGGAAGCTGTTGGCCGAAACACCGCCGGCCAGAGCCAGCTCCGTTATGCCGGTAGCTTCCGCTGCATTCAAAAATACCCGTAAAAGATAGCTTACAATATGACGCTGATACGAGGCACAGATATCGGGCAGGTTATCCTCAACAAAGCGGGGATTGGCTTTGGATTCCTTTTGTATAAAGTACAGAAAAGAGGTTTTGATGCCGCTGAACGAGAAGTCGAATTGCTGCAACCGGGGAACAGGAAATGAGAACCGGTGGGCATTTCCCTGCTGTGCATACCGGTCGATCAATGGTCCGCCGGGATACGGGAGTCCCAGTATTTTAGCCCCTTTGTCGAATGCTTCACCGGCTGCATCATCCAGGGTTTGTCCAATAACCTCCATGCTACGATGGTCCTTTACCCGCACAATCTGCGTGTGTCCGCCGGAAACCGTGAGGCATAAAAAAGGGAAAGCCGGCCGGTTGTTGATAAAATGGGCCGACACATGCGCCTGCATGTGGTTCACATCGAGAAGAGGAATGTTCAGTGCCAGACTCATTGATTTGGCAAATGAGGTGCCTACAAGTAAACTTCCCAGCAGCCCCGGGCCGTTGGTGTAGGCGATGGCTGAAAGCATGCCCGGTGTAATGCCGGCCTCTTTCAGGGCAACATCCACCACCGCCACAATGTTCTGCTGATGGGCCCGTGAAGCCAGTTCGGGAACCACACCTCCGTATTTCTCATGTACTTTTTGTCCGGCCACTACGTTACTAACCACATATTGATCACGCAGCACTGCGGCCGATGTATCGTCGCAACTCGATTCAATAGAAAGTATAAATATTTCGTTACTTTGTAACATCATTCATCGAAAGGTATAAAATACGGGTGTTTAAACGATTTCTTAAAATAACAAGTATCAGTCTGGTATCATTCATTGTACTGGTTCTTTTGTTATTGCAGAGCTCTCCGGTACAAAATTATATTATTCAGCGCATCACCAGCGCACTCGAACGAAAATTAGGTTCACATGTCAGTATTGGCCATGTGGATGTTGACTTTCTTTACAATGTTCGCCTTGAGCAGTTTCTGGTTTGCGATCACCGGAACGACACGGTGGTATACATGAAGTCGCTCAAAGTTGAACTCAGGGATGTCAATTTCAGCGGTCAGAAAGCGGTGATTGAATATATACAACTTGACGACGCACTGATCAGCCTGCAACGTCATAAGGACGACCGGCGCTGGTCTTATCTTATGCTTCTCGATCATCTCAAATCGGACAAAAAAACAAGTACATCGGGAAAAGGCTGGGAAATAGAAGCCCGTGAAATACGGCTCAATAATGCCACATTCCGGTACAACGATATGCATTCGGTGCACGACACGGAAGAGTTCGATGAGAGCCACATGCTATTAACCAGCCTTTACGGCGATATACACAGTTTTACATCCATTGGCGATACGGTCAGAATGCAGATTGACGGATTGCAGGGAAGGGAACAATGCGGCTTTACCGTTTCATCACTCAGCAGCCTGTTCACCATTGACCCGCACCGGATGGATTTCAGCAACCTGAAGATCAAAACTCCGTACAGCGACCTGAAACATCAGTTCACCATGCTGTATGACAGTCTGGAAGACTTCGACGACTTTTTGTCGAGGGTGAAGCTGGAGGCCCATCTCGATAGTAGCTTTATAAGTTTCGACGACCTGGTTTATTTTTCATCCGCACTGAAAGGAATGCATCAGATGATACGCATCAGCGGTGACGGGAAAGGTACCGTTGACAACCTGAAATGTAAAAATCTGATCGCGTATTTTGGTCAGCACAGTTATTTCAAAGGCAATGCCTCATTCAAAGGATTACCGGAGATCAACGACACGTATTTCGACCTTTCCACCCGTGATTCCCGTATCGATAAAAAAGATCTTGAATATCTCCTCGGAATGGAATTACCTCAGGAGGTCGACCGGCTCGGGAATGTGAACATGAACATTAAAACAGTCGGGTTTTTACGTGACTTCGTGGTTCTCGGATACCTGTCAACTTCAGTGGGGGCAGCCGATGCCAACCTGAATTTCAAATTCCCGCAACATGCCATTGAAAGCTATAACGGCACTGCCACGCTCACTAATTTCGATCTGGGAAAACTCACCGGCAATAACCTGTTCCAGAAAATAAACGGCACCGTGGAAGTGAACGGAAAAGGGCTGGAAACTAACACCATCAACACCGCCATTAAAGCAACCCTGCAAAGCATGGAATGGAACGGGTACACCTATTCCAATATTAATGCAGAAGGCACCATTGCCAATAAATTATTCAACGGAAAGGCCATCATTAATGACCCGAATGTAGGATTGAATTTTGAGGGGATCATTGACTACAGCAAAGAGGAATTGTTCTTTGATTTCAAGGCAACCCTTAAGGATGCGAACCTCTACGCACTGCATCTCGACAGCTCCAAGTCGGTATTGAATGCCGGGGTTACCATGGAGTTCAGGGGTACCGGGATCTCTGATCTGCAGGGAGGTGCCACGGTACCCTATATTACACTGGTAAGAAAAAACAAAACCTATGAAT
>JBGAVF010000331.1:0-2738 GCA_044228315.1 Bacteroidia bacterium
AGGGGAGCAACGTATAGTAATGAATGACTTTCTGGGGAAGGAAATACAGATGCGGTATGAGAATATCATTAACTGCACCGTATGCGGGCGTAAAACAAACAAGTCGTTCGCCCAGGGCCTCTGTTATCCGTGCTTTGTTAGCAGTCCCGAAAATGCCGAATGTATAATTCGTCCGGAGCTCTGCAGAGGGCATCTGGGAGAAGGCCGCGATCCGCAATGGGAGCTCGATCACCATGTAAAACCGCATTATGTATATCTGGCTGCATCCAGCGATATTAAAGTAGGTGTCACCCGTAATTCACAGGTGCCAACCCGCTGGATCGATCAGGGAGCCGATGCGGCCATTCTGTTTGCTGAAACACCGAATCGCTTTCTGGCCGGTGGTATTGAAGTGGCCATGAAGAACTATCTGACCGATAAGACCGACTGGCGCAAGATGCTGAAAGGGGAGTCCACCCTCCGCAGCCTTACAGAAGTGAAACATCAGTTGTATGAGAAGATGGAAGAACCGTACAAACCGTACTTTTTGGCCGACGACACCATTACACAGATCCGATATCCGGTGCTTTCCTTTCCTGAAAAAGTAACCAGTATCGGTTTCGAAAAATCGGCGGTTATTGCGGGGGAGTTGAAAGGAATAAAGGGGCAGTATCTTATATTTAAAAACAATCAGGTCATTAATGTAAGGGCGCATGGTGGCTATAAAATAACATTGGAGGTCTAGCATCAGCACTCCATACCTGTCACTGGCATGAACGCACCCGAGAAAATCCTGATCATACGCTTCAGCTCAATTGGCGATATTGTGCTTACATCCCCGGTGGTTCGAGCCGTGCGGAATAAATTTCCGGAAGCGGAGATCCATTTTTTATGCAAAAATTCATTCCGGAATATTGTCATCAATAATCCATCGATCTCCCGTTTTCATTTTTACAAGGATTCGATTAAGCCGGTAATTGAAGCACTTAAAAAAGAATCGTTCGACTGCATCATCGACCTGCAGAAGAACGCCCGGTCCTATCGCATTAAAAAAGCGTTGCACTGTGCGTATTTCAGTTTCGATAAACTGAATTTTAAAAAGTGGCTGCTGGTACAGTTTAAAATCAACCGGCTCCCACCGCTCCATATTGTTGATCGTTATTTTGAAGCCTTACAGCCCCTGGGAATTGTGAATGACGGGAAAGGGCTTGATTTTTTTATCAATCCCGTGGATGAGGTATCTCCGGATTCCTTGCCCGAAAATTTCCGCAACGGCTATGTGGCCTTTGTGATTGGCGGCACTTACTTTACCAAACGATTGCCCAATGAAAAGATCATTGACATCATCAGCCGGCTAAGCCTTCCTGTGGTGCTGCTGGGTGGGAGTAATGAAGTGGAGAACGGAAATGCCATACGGAAAGCACTGGGTTCCAAAGTGTACAATGCAGTGAAAAAATACGGGCTGTCACAATCGGCTTCGGTGGTAAAACAGTCCAGGGCTGTGATCACGCACGACACCGGTCTCATGCATATTGCAGCTGCTTTTGGCAAGCGCATCATCTCGGTGTGGGGCAATACCATACCGGAGTTCGGTATGTATCCGTATTACGGCTCAGCCGATGCTGAAAAGGCGAAGTCATACATTGCGGAGGTGAAGGAACTGCCATGCCGCCCCTGCAGTAAACTGGGATTTGATGCATGTCCGAAAAAGCACTTCCGGTGCATGAATGATATTGATACCGTGAAGTTGTGTGAGGTAGCCGAATCATTTGTGGAAGCATCTCAAAAGACATCCTGAAAGGTGGGCAAATGCCCTCTTTCTTGATTATATTTGCCCCTTATTTTTCAACCCGAATTTTATCAATACTCTATGAGCACACAAGCGAGCCCAAACAAAGGATGGCGTTTTGAAACCAACGAACGCAAATATCTGGATGAAGTATTACGTTCCGGATTTGGTGCCGGTGAAAGCGGTACATTTAACGAACGTCTCGAACGCATGTTCGCTGAAAAACACAATCAGAAATATGCTATTACCGCCAACAGCGGAACAAGTACACTTCATATGGGGCTTTATGCCGGCGATATTAAAGCCGGAGATGAAGTGCTGATCCCTACCATTGGCCCGGCCATGACCGGATACAGCGTGTGGCAGGCCGGTGCTACTCCGGTGTATGTGGATGTGCGTCCCGACACTTTTTTGATGGATGCTGAAGATGCCGCCCGCAAAATCACGGATAAAACACGCGCCATGATGCCGGTACATATTTACGGCCTGATGTGCGATATGACGGCTTTGATGGAAGTTGCCAACAAACACAACCTGCATGTGGTGGAAGATTGCGCCCAGGTGATGTTTGCTCACGACGACAAAAACCGTATTGCCGGAACCGTTGGTCATGTGGGCAGCTGGAGTTTTGAGAACAGCAAGCACCTGAGTACAGGCGATGGCGGTATTGTTACCACCGATAATGAAGAAATGGCCACCCGTATGCGTCAGTTTGGAGGTGTGGGATTTAAAAATATAAAAGCCTCATCGGGAAAGGTGCGTATCGACCGGAATCTTTTTCAGAACCCGAACTGGGAACGCCATAATATAATGGCATATAATTACCGTTTGCCGGAGCTGTGCGCTGCTGTAGGCCTGGCCCAACTGGAGAAAGCCGACTGGTTGTGTGAATTGCGTGTACTTATGGGTGATGCCTATACCAAAGCAATTGGTTCCAACCCATTGCTTACGCCTCAGTTTGTTCCACCGG
>JBGAVF010000332.1:0-2738 GCA_044228315.1 Bacteroidia bacterium
GCTGAGGAAAAGAACGAAATCCACAAAGAACTCCACCGCATTCACTTCCCGGTGCAGGCTGTCGCGCTTATTGCTGATCCAGTAGAACATGCCCAGAATAAAGAATCCGATCACACATACCGAAGCGGCCTCAAAGAACCAGCGTAACTCCGGATGATCGGCTTTAATCTGCAACAAGGGAACACTGATGATGGCGGTAGTGATAACGCACACAAAATTAAAATTACCCAGCAAATGGAATGTTGAATGCAGCTTATGAGAAAAAGGTATATCCGAGCGTAATACTTTTCCGAGTATTTTACGGGTGGTTTCTGCACTTCCTTTGTTCCAGCGGAATTGCTGGCTTTTCCAGGCATCCATGGTAACCGGCAGTTCCGACGGGCTGGCTACTTCTTCCAGGTATTTAAATTCCCAGCCTTTCAGCTGTGCCCGGAAGCTCAGGTCCATATCTTCGGTGATGGTATCACTTTGCCATCCTCCGGCATCTTCAATACAGCTTTTGCGCCATATGCCGCTGGTGCCGTTGAAGTTCATAAAGTACCCGCCACTGTTGCGGCCGGTTTGTTCCACGGTGAAGTGGGCATCCAGTCCGAAGGCCTGCGACTTGGTTAAACGTGAATAGTTCCGGTTGATATGATCCCAGCGGGTTTGAATAAGTCCGGTTTTGGACGAATCGAAATGGGGCAGGGTACGTTTCAGAAAATCGGGTGACGGGAGGAAGTCAGCATCGAATATGGCAATGAATTCGCCTTTGCAGAACTGCATGCCATATTTAAGTGCCCCGGCTTTATACCCTTCACGCGACGGGCGTCGTACATGCTGAATGTCGATACCGCGTTTTTGTATCTCTGCTACCTTGTTGGCAATTAAGCTAACGGTTTCATCGGTGCTGTCGTCGAGTACCTGTATTTCGAGCTTATCGGCCGGATAATCAATTTTAGAACACGCCTCCAGCAGGTCTTCCACCACATACAATTCGTTGTATATGGGGAGTTGAATAGTAACCACCGGAAAAAGAGTCATCGCCTCTTCTTCTTTGTAAAGTTTGTTTTTATGAGCACGTATATAATGATAGATAAGATTGGCTTGTATAAATGCAAAGCCAAGGATAAAAATCATGAACAGCGAATAGATGCAAATAAGAGCGATTACCATGTATACTGAGAACGAGGGCAAAGGTACATTTTCGGCACCATTTGTTAAAATATGTAAATAAAGAGGGGATTGTCGGCTGAAAAGGTGGTTTAATCTTCGTCCTTCCAGTTGAGTTTTTCGGTGGCGGCAAACTGCCATGGAGCCCCGTTATTCTCCATATTGGTCATCATGCTGTTGAGTTCCTGAGGGGCCGCCGATTTTTCCATCACCAGGTACCGACGCATTTCCACAATGATCTCCAGCGGATTGATCTCAACCGGACAAGCTTCCACACAGGCATTGCAACTGGTACAGGCCCACAGTTCTTCTGCTGTTATATAATCATGCAATGAGCGTTCGTCGGTAGCATCGGCTTCTTTCTCCGAGCTGATCTCTTCCATACGGTCGCGGGTGCTCATCATGACTTTTCGGGGTGACAGTAATTTGCCGGTAAGGTTTGCCGGACAAACGGAGGTACAACGTCCGCATTCGGTGCAGGTATACGCATCCATCAGGTTTTTCCAGGTAAGGTCACCTACATCGCGGGCGCCAAAGGTTTTCGGCAGTTCCTTCTGTTCATCTACCTTTTCATCCGGAAAGAAAGCCAGCTTCACTTCCCGCGTTACATTCTCGGGATTGGTGAATTGTCCTTTGGGTGAGAACCGGGCATAAAAGGTATTGGGAAATGCCATGATGATATGAAAATGCTTGCTGAATGGCAGGTAGTTCATAAAAAGCAATATCCCGATCAGGTGAAGCCACCACATAAAACGTTCGGTCATGATGAGGTTACTTACCGGAGCGCCGTGATAGAAAAGCATGGAAACATATTGTGATACCGGGAAGGATCCGGCCTTAAAATAATGCTCAATACCTTTCTCCTGCAGCTTAAAGTCGGCGGCATTCATAAACAGCAACGCACTCATAAGCACGATCTCTATACAGAGAATGGTAGCAGCATCGCGGTTGGCAAACCCTTCCAGGTCGGGATGCGAAAGACGTTTTACCTTAAACACGTAACGACGAAGCAGAAAAACGGTACAGGCTATGATTACAAGCAGTGCAAGCACTTCGAAGAACCCGATGGCAACATCATACAGGGGCCCGAGGATACTCAGTACACGGTGGGTACCAAAGAGGCCGTCGATGAAAATTTCAAGTACTTCTATATTGATGAGTATAAACCCGGCATACACAATTACATGAAAGAAAGCAGCCAGAGGGCGGCTGCCCATTTTGCCCTGACCAAGAGCTACCCTGAACATATTGCGCCAGCGCTGTGCCGGTGTTCCCTGAGGTTCCCAGTCGCGGCCCATAAATATATTACTCCGTATGGTGCGTATGCTGAGAATAAAGGTCCATACAGCGGCAACAAAAACAATCAGAAAAATGAGCTGGGCGATAAAATGCATACCGCAAAAATAAAAATTGAAATGACACCATCTTTACCCTTTAAAAATAAAAATGCATTTTGTTCCTTTCCGCTGTAAAGATGCATCTTTGCCCACCCGTACCCATGAAAGGAAACGCATCCCGACAGCATCACCTGCTTCACTCCCTGAGTATTCACGGGGCGCTTTTTGTTGTAACCTTTATTTATGCCT
>JBGAVF010000333.1:0-1508 GCA_044228315.1 Bacteroidia bacterium
CAGAACTACACGGATATTGCCCTGAACGATATCCGGATCGTTCCGGATGAAGGAACCGACATTTTATTCGACAACCTCGGTATTCTTTTCAAACCCCAGAATGATGTCTATACGGCCCTGGTGGAAGTACACGGTTCCGGTGCATTCAGCAACATCACCCGGGTTACGATCCCCGACGATGCCGACTTTTCGTTTCATCTTACGTTCCGCAATACGCCATTTCAGAATAGCAGATCCAATCTTTCGGCGTATGATTTGGATACAAACATATTTGAATTCAGCAATTCCACCCATCACTGGGAATCGGGTAAAAGCTATTTGACGAAAGAGATACCGGCATACAGCAGTGCCGACACCTATTCGAAAGGGTATCTCTCAAAGCAAGGGGGCAACCTTTACCTCGCATTACAAACCAATGGCCCGGGCAACGTGCATGATGTATTACAGGCCGCTTACTGGAAACAGATTGCGGCTGCCCCGTATGTGAGTCAGGCGGATCTGAGAACCCGGATAAAAAGCGATCCCGATCCTGCCATCGTCATTGATCCGGTGCCGGCATCCGCAGCGGTACTGATAAAGATCCGGAACAGTCCAGCCATTCATTCCGATGAAAGATTACTCGATCGTATGAGTATGGTCGTCGACGGTGTCACGTACCCTATGCAAAAGCCTAAACAACCCACGTATTACATACTATTTAAAAACAACACAACTAATTAATTCAATCAAAAACAATGGCATCCACGTACAAAACCCCCGGAGTTTATGTAGAAGAGATATCTCTTTTCCCTCCCTCCGTAGCGCAGGTAGAAACAGCAATTCCTGCATTTGTTGGCTACACAGAAAAAGCTGAAAAGAACGGTCAAAGCTTATTGATGGTTCCCACGCAGATCACCTCATTGCTTGAATTCAAATCGTATTATGGCGGTGCATACACCCTCGATGCAGATGATTTTCTGGTACGGGTGAATTCGGCCAACAATTATGCGGTGAATTCCGTTACGGTAAGTTCGTATTTCCACCTCTACGATTGTCTTCGTACTTTTTTTGATAACGGTGGCGGGAAATGCTACATCGTGGCCGTTGGTACTTACAGCACTTCCAACGCAACCATCATTGCCGGTGATGAGAATGCTACACCCCCTACGGGCCTGCGGGGAGGAGTGAAGGCCGTTGAAAATTTCGATGAACCGACCATGCTGGTGGTGCCTGATGCCGTGCGGCTCGGAGAAACATCCTTTTATGCATTGCAACAGATGATGATCGCTCAGTGTGCCAAGCTTCAGGATCGGGTGGCCATCCTCGACCTGCACGAAAATTTCAGCGGAACCAGTGCCTCCACTGCCATTCTCTGGGATACTGCCGTTAGCAATTTCCGCGACAACATTGGCATTAACGATCTCGATTACGCGGCTGCGTACACCCCGTGGGTCTATAGTGCCTACACCCGCACCATCGATTACGGAATGATCCGCAGTGTTATTGTGGATGACGGCACATCATCACCG
>JBGAVF010000333.1:1571-2708 GCA_044228315.1 Bacteroidia bacterium
GATATTGAACTGCGCATCCAGGCCACTACCGTTGATTATCCGGGAAGCCTCACTTACAGCTCACTCGATGATGCCTATAATCAACTCAAGGCAAAAGTGGTAACGGCCTCTACAGCAGCCAATGTGAAGACGAAATTTACCGCCCTTCTCGATTTTGTTCGCAAAACCATAACCGATGGCTCGAAGGGAATTATAAACTGGCAGACGATCAATTATGATAAGCTGCTGGCTGATTTTACTACCTATGTAAAAGATGCCAATACCGGACTGGTCAACTATGGCAGTGCCCTCATTGCTTATGAAAAGAATGCAGATGTACTGGGACTGAATTCAGCGGCCGGTCGAAATGCAGCGGCAGTGGATACGGATTATACCGCCTACCCGGCAGCATGGAAGGCGTCCGTGATGCCTGTGAACTCTATCGACTATGGTGATCCGGCATCGGCTACGGCTGCTACGGTAAAAACATGTGCTCTCAATGCCATCGCCGATCTGGATGCCATTTTTAAAGGGATCCTCGATTTTATCTACAAGGTGAACACCTCGGCCAGCACGTATTTTTCTGTGAATCAGAACAAGTTGTACCAGTCGCACAGTGTGCTTTACAATATAGTGAAGGCGGTACAGAACGAGCTCGCAAAGCAACCGCCAAGTGCTGCCATGGCAGGGGTATATGCCAGTGTGGATAATGCCCGCGGGGTATGGAAAGCTCCGGCCAATGTGAGTCTCAGCTCAGTATCCGGGCCTTCCGTAATCATCAATGATCAGATTCAGGAAAACCTCAATGTGGATTCAGTGGCCGGCAAATCCATAAATGCGATACGGAAGTTTACCGGTAAGGGAACGGTAGTATGGGGCGCCCGCACCCTCGACGGGAACAGCAACGAATGGCGCTACATCTCGGTACGCCGGTTCTTTAATATGGTGGAAGAGTCGGTTAAAAAATCATCGGGTCGTTTTGTATTCGAACCCAACGATGCCAATACCTGGGTGAAGGTTACCAGTATGATTGAAAACTACCTTACCCTGCTTTGGAAAGAAGGTGCCCTCGCCGGTGCAAAAGCCGAACAGGCCTTCTTTGTGAAATGCGGATTGGGTGTGACCATGACAGCCCAGGACATCCTCGAAGGAAGAATG
>JBGAVF010000008.1:0-22046 GCA_044228315.1 Bacteroidia bacterium
CGCCCTATACCGTGCGTTTTGTAAACAACTCCTACAATACTTCGGGCAGTACCCGTTTCATCTGGGACTGGGGTGATGGCACCAACGACTCCCTGGGCCCCAATACCTATGCTGATACCATTTATCATGTGTACAAAAAGAATGCATACCAGGGAACCTGTGATAAAACGGTAACGGTGACGGCACGCAATAACTGCGGACAATCCACAGCGTCCTGGTCATCCGTGCATCTGTATGATAACGATGTAGCCAAAATCGGAGTGGCCGATACGGTGAAGTGTATTCCAAAGGCCGGTAGCACGTTTATCTTTCAGAATAATTCCCAGCTGAATTGTATTTCTGGAACACGATTGTATTACTGGAACTTCGGGGATGGATCATCCACAGGCTGGATAACCCAGAAATTAGCCCAAACACATACCTATTCTCAACCCGGTAAATATTACGTATGGCTCATCGACAGTAACGGATGCGGAAGCGATACCGATACCCTGCGTGTGTACCTCACCCTCTCTCCAATAGCCGGTATCAACCTCGGAAACCGTGTGATGTGCGCACCGGCCACCTTAACATTCACCGATACGGTTACTACCAATATGCTGTTGCGTACCCGTCAGTGGGATATGGCTGATACCTCAAACGGACAGGCCCGTTTTGATACCTCCAAAACAGTGACCCATACTTTTTACCGTGCGGGAGTATATAACGTTCGTTGCAAAATCACCAACCCGTGCGATACTACTTCATCCGGGGCCATCATAGAAGTGTATGATAAACCCGTGGCGAAAATTGTGAATACAACGGGAGGCTGTAATCCGCTGGTGTTATCGAATATAAACCAGTCCACCGGCTACTCACCGTATGCTCATTTCTTCTGGGATCTGGGCGATGGAACCACATCAACTGCTGTGAACCCGCCTTCGAAAAGTTATCCAACCGGTACCTATACCATTAAATTAAAAATTGTGGATACCTGTGGCACCGATTCGGCCAAGATCACCTTCACCGTATTCAGTAATATTCAGGTAGCCTATTTCAACGATACGGTCTGCTTCGGTGATACCACCCATTTCAATGCCGACTCTACCCGGTTTTTGGGCACTGTGGTGAACGACTCGGTTCTTACGTATTATATCAGCGATTCCGTCACCACACAATTCTACGGCTATACGCAGTTCAAGCATTTCGGAATTAAATTTACATCCCCCGGCATTCATTACATCACCTTTGGTGCCATCACCTACGGGGGCTGTGCCAATTCGGTAACCCGTCCAGTGTATGTTCGTGAGTCACCGTCGGTGTCCTTCAGTTATGTGCCGCCAACCAATATCTGTGACCAAACCCTGATCACCTTTTTCGGTAACGCCACAACCACGGCCGGAACCATTGCAAGCTATCACTGGGATTTTGGTGACGGAGCTACCTCGAATTCGAAAGATACCATGCACCGGTATGCAGCACCCGGTTTCTATGTGGCGAAGCTTACGGTGATGAACAGCCTGGGTTGTGTGAGTTTCTTTAAAGACACGGTAAAAATCAGGTATAACCCGCAGGCGAAGATCCGGGTGAATGCCAACTGCTTTGGTCAGAATACCGGTTTCATTGATTCGTCAAAAGTATTGGGTGGCGACAGTATCGTAGCCTGGGCCTGGGATTATACCGGCGACGGGATCTATGACGCCTTCACTAAAAACACATCGTTTAATTATCCGTCGGCAGGTAACTATAAAACCATCCTCAAAGTTTCATCCAACCGGGGTTGCGTGGCCTATGATACTGCCTACTTCCTGATCGACTCATTACCGGCACCGGCATTTTCACCGGATACGGTGAGTAAATGTATCAACCAGCCGTTTATTTTTACCAATACCACACTCAGGGGAGTATCATATATATGGAAATGGGGAGACACTACAGCAAATACTACGGTGGTAGGCAATTCCGCAACGCAGCATACCTATACACAAAGCGGCACGTATACTGTAACATTATATGCCTTCTCCGGCAACAGTTGCCTCGACTCCACCAGCCGGGTTATTAATGTTCGCCCAACACCAAAAGCATTGTTTTCTGTGAATGATACCATAGCCTGCGCACCGCATTTATTCTCATTCAACAATCTGAGTACCAATACCACCAACAGTGCCTGGTACGTGAATGGTACCCTGGTATCGAATGCCAACACCATGCCCGACACCATTGTTCAAATGGACAATGCCACCCTTCAGATCAAGCTGATCGCATTTAACTCCAATTCCTGCGCACCCGATACGTTCCTAAAGACCATTCGCACCTACGCGGATCCGGTGGCATCATTTACCGCCTTCAGCCTCGACAGCTGTAATCCGTTTACCGTTCGTTTTGTAAACAACTCTACCAGTGCAGTTTCCTATCGCTGGTACTTCAACGACACAAGCGCCATCGACACCACCAAGAATCCGGTGCATGTATTTTACAATGCATCGAACAAAGATTCGGTGTATAATGTGCGACTGATCGTGTACAGTGTGAGAGGTTGCGATGATACGCTCATCGTACCGGTGCATGTGCGTCCGAAACCTACGGCTGCCTTCAGCGTGAGCAATACCGACAGTTGCGGACCGTTCCGGGTTCGTTTCACCAACCTCTCCAGCCCGGGCGATACCGAGTCCATCTATACCATGCATTTCTTCTGGGATTTTGGTAATGGCATTACTTCTGCTGCGCGCGATACTGCGGTTCAATATGTGGCTTCCAATACGGTCGACACCCTGTATCGTATTCGTTTGTACGCATATAGTAAGCACAACTGCGTGGATACCATCAGCAAAACAATTACGGTGCACCCGAAAGCAAAGGCCAGCTTTACTATGACGCGAAGTGACAGTTGCGGACCGCTGAAAGTTACGTTTACAAATGCATCCAGCCCGGGGAATAACCTTAGTATCAACACCATGACGTTCCGCTGGAATTTCGGCAACGGCGTTACATCCTTTGCCCGCGATACCTCGGTCACCTTCATTGCCTCGGCTACCCGTGATACCGTTTATACAGTTCAGCTGGTTGCCTTCTCCAACTTTGGTTGTGCCGATACCATCACCAAACAGGTGATCGTGTATTCCAAACCCAAAGCGCGGTTCAACCTGCCCGATACTGCCCGCTGCGGTCCGGCTGTGGTTACCATGTCGAATACTTCCTATCCGAACGATACCGGCTCTGTGAGCAATATGACATTCTTCTGGAATTTCGGTAACGGACAAACCAGCACCGCTTTTAACCCTACGGCCACCTTCACGGCAGCCAAACGGAACGATACCGTGTATACCATTACTCTGGTTGCATACAGCAGTCATGGCTGTGCCGATACGGCCCGCAGAACCTACCGTGTATTTCCGAACCCGATCGACTCCTTCACCGGCAACCTTACCGGTTGTTCGCCGCATACGGTAACCTTTACCAATCAGACATACAACGGTAAAAACTATTACTGGAATTTCGGGGATGGCACCACCGATACCGCTAAAAATCCGGTTCACGTATTTTACGGACGCTATCTGCAGGATACCGTATTTAATGTGAAGCTGGTAGCTCAAAGCCTGAACGGATGTACCGGTGATACGTTTGTCCGTCAGGTGATGGTTCGCTCCCTTCCGTATGCAGGATTCTCAGCAACGGCTATGTCGGGATGTACACCGCTGACAACCCAGTTCCTGAATAACTCTCAGGGACTGGTAACCGATGAATGGAACTTTGGTGACGGAACCACTTCCACACTGGTGAACCCTACACATACCTTCTTGAACAATACCAACAAGGATACTACCTTTAATGTGCGGCTGGTAACTATAACCGCGTACGGATGTTCCGATACCATTATAAAACAGGTTACGGTGTATCCGAAACCGGGGGCCAATTTCACACTCAGCACTTCCTCCGGATGCGGACCGCTGAATGTAAACTTTACCAATACCTCCGTGAACGGGAACAACCTTCCGGTTACTGCCATGACCTTCCGCTGGGACTTTGGCAACGGAACCACATCTAATGCCATAAATCCTTCCGTAACATTTGCACCGGCCTCTGTCAATGATACAGTATATCATGTGAAACTGGTGTCTTACAGCAACCATGGATGTCCCGACAGTATTGTTAAAGATGTAACCGTGCATCCGTTACCGAAAGCACAGTTTGTGATGAGTTCCAGCGATGGCTGTGGCCCGCTCCCGGTAACATTTACCAATACATCCACACAGGGCAACGGTCTGCCGATCGGCACCATGACCTTCCGCTGGGATTTTGGAAACGGGGTAGTATCTGCAGCAAAAGATACCACCATACAATTCAGTCCTTCGTTAACGAAAGACACCCTGTACACAATAAAACTTGTAGCCTACAGTCAGTTTGGATGCGCCGACTCTATAACCAAACAGGTGCGTGTATATCCCAAACCGAAGTCGCGTTTCACTGCCAGCGATACCGCCCTGTGTGCAGGCGGGTTGGTTACATTCAATAATACATCGTATCCGAATGATACCGGAAGTATCAATATCATGAGCTTTTACTGGGATCTGGGCAACGGAGCCCACTCCACCCTCAGAAATCCTACAACTTCCTATACAGGTTCAAAAACACAGGATACCACCTATCAGGTTTCACTGGTTGCCTTCAGTGAACACGGATGTGCCGATACATCCTATGTTACCATTAAAGTACATCCGGTACCGGTTGATTCCTTCAGCATCAGCAATGCGGTAGGTTGCTTTAAAGAGCTGGTGCAGTTCACCAATAACTCCAACAGCGGGGTCACCTTCTTCTGGGATTTCGGCGATGGCTCGTTCGACACGGCTGCGAATCCTGTACATATGTACACCAACAACACCTTTGCACAGCAATCGTTTCTGGTGCGCATGGCCGCCATTTCCGCCTTTGGTTGTACAGGTGATACAGTATCCCGCATTGTAAAACTGAATCCGAAGCCGGTAGCCGATTTCAGTTCAACACCAACTTCCGGATGCCGTCCGTTGCGTGTACAGTTCCTGAATATGAGTATTGCGGCCATTTCGTATTTGTGGGATTTTGATGATGGCACCACGTCAACATTAATCAATCCGGTACATTACTTCTATAAAGATACAACCTATACCATTACACTGATTGCCACCAATTCGTTCGGATGCAACGATACCATGCGCCATACCATCGTGGTGAAAAACTATCCGAAAACCGCATTCACGGCAAATATTCTCAGTGGCTGCACACCGCATAAAGTACTCTTCAACAATACTACCACCGGTGCCGTTCGGTACTTCTGGGATTTCGGCGACGGATATGTTGATACCGCAAAAAATCCGCAGCATGAATACAACAATCTGCTGAATGTAAACCAGTCATATACAGTAGTGCTGGTGTCGTTCAACGATATTGGTTGTTCGGATACGCTGAAAACAACGATCACCGTGTATCCAAGACCAAAAGCCAATTACAACTTCTACCAACCGGTGTCGTGCACCAGTTCACGGATTCAGTTTTCCGATATGTCGACGAATGCCTTCACCTATCTGTGGAATTTTGGTGACGGAAAAACCGATACCGCCCGA
The DNA here is from genome assembly GCA_044228315.1 of Bacteroidia bacterium. GTDB lineage: Bacteria > Bacteroidota > Bacteroidia > UKL13-3 > UKL13-3 > CAINMV01. Next base: position 5,577 of record JBGAVF010000008.1, read on the forward strand.
AGTCCGTATCACGATTATGTGAACCCATTGTATAACGACACCATTTACAATGCTACACTCATTGTAACCTCCCAGTACGGATGTACCGATACTATCACCAAGCCGATTTTGATACGGGCCATTGTGCATGCCTATTTTAAAGCGAATCCGTTGAAAGGATGTGCACCGCTCACCGTTAACTTTTTCGATAGCTCCTTCTACGCCGCCAGCCTGGTATGGTATTTTGGCGATGGCTTTGCAACCACCATACAAAACCCGGTTCATACCTATACCACACCGGGATTGTATACTGTTACGCTGGTTGCCATTGCCTACAGCGGTTGCCGCGATACCTTGCGTAGAACCGACCTGATTGAAGTGATAGAGGTACCAAAAGCCGACTTCATAGCCAGCCCTATGCAACAGGCCATGCCGAATAATAAAGTGGGCTTTACCAATATCACAACCTATACCACGGCATGCACATTTATCTGGGACTTTGGCGATGGCAGTACAGCCACTACCAAGGATGCCTCGCATACGTATACCGATACCGGCACGTATAACGTGAAACTTACGGTTACCAATGGTACCTGTACCGATTTTATTGTGAAACAGATCCGTATCGATCCGTTCATTCCTGTAGCATCTTTTACAGTGAATGTGCGTTCGGGCTGTGTGGAGTTGCCGGTGCAGTTTACCAATACAAGCCAGTATGCCAGCCGGTATGAATGGGAGTTCGGCGATGGCAATACATCAACCGATTTTGAACCGCTTCATATTTACCGCAATGCCGGCACCTATAATGTGCGCCTTAAAGCATATGGCATCAGCGGCATGGACGATACTGTAATGGCTCAGTTAATTACTGTATATCCGTTGCCGGTTGCCGATTTCAAAGCAGCTCCGCTCACCGCGTATATTCCAAGGGCCGATGTGAGCTTTGCCAATCTCACCATGGGGGGATACCGGTACCGGTGGACATTCACCAATACCAATGACCACAGTGTGATGACGGATACAACAGCCAACCCGCTGATCCATTTCACACGTCAGGGTGTTTACACCGTGAAGCTGGTTGCCTATACTATTTTCGGCTGTGTGGATTCGGTTACTCAATTGAATTATATAACCGTAGTTGCCGATGGTGCGGTGCATGTTCCCAATGTATTCTCACCGAACGGAGATAAAATTAACGACATTTTTATTCCGGTAGGATTTGGAATCATTGAGAAAGATTATCACATGAAAATTTACAACCGCTGGGGACAACTCATGTTTGAAACCGAGAAGCCGGATGTAGGATGGGATGGTACCTACAATGGTAAACCTTCTGATGAAGATGTGTATGTATATGTCATTGAAGGCAAATTCATCACAGAAGAATTCTTCCGTAAAAAAGGTACGGTTACCTTATTGCGGTAATATGTCCGGAAGTCTTTCCAGGCCCTGAAATTCAATTTTGAAATTCACTGCATTCCATGTACTTTTGCCTAACTAACGTTAGGTATGACACAGCCCGCTGTTGAAACACGCAAAGACCAGATTCTCCGTGTAGCCGGAAAACAATTTGCTGCTTCCGGATTCAATGGAACCAGCATGCGCGACATTGCCGGTGAAATAGGCATTGAAGCTGCCACGCTTTATGCCCATTTCAGCGGTAAAGATCAGCTGCTGCATGAGATCTGTTTCCGTAAATCGAAACAGTTTATGCAGGCACTTGAAGAGGTGAACGACTTGTATTTCGATGCGGCGAAAAAACTTCGTATGGCCATTCACAGTCATGTCGAAATTATCACACGCGATGTGGATGCGGCCCATGTTTTCTTTAATGAATGGAAACATCTGAAAGAAGCCGACCTGATAAAACTTAAGCAGCTGCGCCATCAGTACGAACAAGCCTTCCGTCAGATCATCGCCGACGGTGAAAATGAAAACCTTTTTGAAGAAACCGATAAACAATTCGCTGTGCTTACCATTTTATCAAGTGTGAACTGGATCAGCGAATGGTACAAACCCGACGGAAAACTGAAGCCGGCTGAAATCGCCGATAAAATAACTGACTTTATATTAAAAGGATTACGAAAATAAAAGTTAACACACCAAACCTCATTTCTTTATGTACGGAAACGCATACATTGACCCCTCTGACAAAGCAGCCATGATCCTTGCGGATGAAGACCCGCAAAAACTGGCCGCCTTTGAAGCCCGCATTCTGAACGGTGAAAAAATAGAACCCCGCGACTGGATGCCGAAAGAATACCGCAAGCAACTGATCCGCATGATCGAACAGCATGCGCACAGTGAAGTGATCGGTGCGTTACCGGAAGGTACCTGGATCACACGGGCACCCGGCTTCCGTCGTAAGTTGGCGTTAATGGCCAAGGTGCAGGATGAGATGGGACATGCGCAATTGCTGTACAGCGCCGCTGAAACCCTGGGCAAAAGCCGAGAAGCCATGATCAATGACCTGATCAGCGGAAAATCAAAATACAGCAACGTGTTCAACTACCCGGCTAAAACCTGGGCCGATACCGCCGTCATTGCGTGGCTCATCGATGCAGGTGCTATTGTGAACCAGCTGGCCAACAGCAAAGGCAGCTACGGCCCTTATTGCCGTGCTCTGGAACGCATCTGTACCGAAGAAAGTTTCCATCTGAAATACGGTCATGATGCCGTAGTGTTTTTAGCCACGGGTACCCCTACCCAGCGGGCCATGGTGCAGGATGCACTCATTCGCTGGTGGAAACCCATCATGCACTTCTTCGGACCTTCCGATAAAATATCGAGCCATACCGAGATCCTGATGCGCTGGAAAGTGAAGATGGCTTCGAACGATGACATGCGCCAGCAGTTTCTGAATATGTACGTTCCGAAAATCTGGGATCTGGGTCTGGTGATTCCGGATGAGAACCTGAAACGTAACGACGCCACCGGTAAATGGGATTACACTGAGCCGGATTGGGAAGAGTTCAAGCGGGTGATCAACGGAGACGGACCTTGCAACAAGGAACGCCTGGCCGTGCGCCGCATGGCGGAAGAAAATGCCAAATGGATAAAACATGCGTTGCTTCAGAAAGATGCACGCTATGTGGTGCCGCTGGCTTAAAAGAATTATTTCTGCTTTTTAGTTTCCTACATTTTCTGCACTCAGAAACCAGTCGGGGTATTGTCCTTTGAGTTGTATTACCACATCCCGGCAAAACTGACGCATCAGAAACGCATCATTCACATCTTCGATCACCGTCTTTTCGGGTACATTCATTTCTTCGGTTTTTCCGCCCTGGGTTACCGTTTTTCGAAACAGTCGGTTCTCATCAAAACAACTCACGGTTTCCCGTTCCTCGTATTCTTCCGAGAAGTTTCCTGCATTGCGCGCGGTACGTTCCCGTTCCACCGTTTTCAAAATGGTGCCGGCCACAAAATAATAGTCGTTGATAAACCGTGTGCTGGCATTCACTTTACGCACCATCACCACATGGGTAACATCAAGGCGCTCGGTGCACTGCACCTGAAACATAAAACTATCACTTTCAAAACTTACCAGATAGCTTCGGTACTCATTCACCTGCTTTAGGTAGGCTTCCAGGCTTTTCAATGTATTATCTTCCGTTTGCTCATCATACCGCACTACTGCTTTGTCCTTCAGCCATGACTTCCCCAGCGATTTAGAAACCATGAGTCGGAGCGGAACATCCAGTTTTTCTACTTCCGTGTTGTTTTTAAAATTGAAGAAATACGTGACCCGCACCCGGGCAGAGTCCTGCGTCAGCAAAGGCTTCAGGGCATGCCCATGGCCTCCCGAACAGGAAATAAAAAAGGCAAGTACAGCTCCTAGAGTAAAGGCAAAGAGAGTTTTTTTAGGTTTCATCAGATGCTGTATTTCTCGAGAATGTCGTGGGGTACATGGGCGGCTCTTCCGGTGGCGGTATTGATCATACTGTAAAGGAACCAGCCGTCGCAGCACACCTTGGGGTTGCCTTTCCGGTGAATTTCAAAATGCACTTCCACCTTGCTGCGTTCAAACGATTCAACCCATGTGGTCACCTGTGCTATATCCCCAAGAATCATGGGCCGCTTAAAGTGCATCTTTGAATCCGTCATCACCCAACCAAAACCCCGTTTGATGAAGTCTGCCATACTGAACTTATAGCATCGTTCCATCTGGTCGTACCGGGCGGCCAGTACAAAATCCATATACCGGCTGCTGTGTACATGCTGATTCAGATCGATATCATCGGGACGAATGATAATTTCAGAAACAAAACGGGATTTATTCAGATTCATCACTTTTGACTAAGATTGCACCATGAGACATTTCAAATATAAACTATTGATTGGATTTCTCTTTTTCTTTACACGTGTATCCACTCAGAGTTATACGGTAAGCGGATATGTTACCGATGCTAAAACCGGTGAAAGCCTGATTGGTGTAACCGTTTCATGCGCTGCCGAGAAAAAAGGAACGGCCACCAACGGCTACGGATATTATGCCCTTACCCTGCCGAAAGGCCGGTATGAAATTCAGTTCAGCTACCTGGGCTATACCACACAAAAGCAGGAAATACTTTTCGATAAGAATGCTTCATTGAATATTCATTTAAGTGAAACAGGGGCAGAGATACAGGAAGTGGTGATCAAAGCATCCGACAGCAAGGGACGGCAGCAGGTACAGAATACAGAACTCGGGAAACTGAATGTGCCCATCGAACTGATACGCAAGGTACCCACCCTGTTCGGGGAAAGCGACCTTATTAAAGTACTGCAGCTGATGCCCGGTGTAAAGCGTGGCACCGAAGGCACCACCGGCATGTATGTGAGGGGCGGGGGCAGCGACGAAAACCTGATACTGCTCGATGAGGCCGCCGTGTATAACACCGGTCACCTGCTCGGATTCTTCTCGGTGTTCAACAGCAACAGTATAAAAGATGTATCGATGTATAAAGGTGCCTTTCCGGCGATGTACGGCGGACGGCTATCTTCTATTCTCGATATAAAAATGAAGGAAGGGAACAACCAGCGTTTCAGCACCCAGGGCAGCATCGGCGTCATCGCCTCCAACCTTACACTGGAAGGACCCATCATTAAAAACAAATGCAGCTTTATTGTCAGCGGACGACGCACCTATCTGGATAAGGTATTGAAACTTTTCAAGGCACAGCTTCCGTATTATTTCTACGATGTAAATGCCAAGGTGAATTATATCGTGAACGACCGCGACCGTATCTACCTCAGCAGCTATTTCGGCCGCGATGTACTCAAGGCATCATCGGATCCGAACGACTCACTCAACGCCGGCATCAACTCTTTTGTAGGGAACTTCACCATCACAGCGCGCTGGAATCACGCCTATAAAAACAATAAGTTGTTTCATAACCTCTCGGTGATACAATCCAACTTCCGGTACAGCATCGACGGGAAAGTACTCGACAACAGCGTGTTCGTAGGTTCATACATTCAGGATGTCGGTGCTAAAATTGACTACGAATACAAACCGGAGAAAAAGCACGATGTAAAATTCGGGGCGGCGGTGATCAACCATCATTTCCGTCCGAATGTGGTGAGCACACAAGGCGCTATTTCCGAATTTTTGAAATCGAAACCCGGAGGCAGCATTTACAACCAGGAGATCAGCGGCTATGCTGCCAATGATCAGGACCTGGGTGCCCGATGGAAAGTGAGCTACGGGATGCGCATCTCATCCACCCTCGTTACCGGTCAATGGTATGCCGGGCTGGAACCGCGACTGGCCGGGAAGTATATGATCGACGAAAACAGTTCATTGAAAGTAAGTTATTCACGCATGAAGCAGTACCTGCATCTCATCAGCAGTTCGGCCGTTTCATTGCCTACCGATCTGTGGTACCCGGTTACCAAAACCGTAAAGCCCGGAGTGAGCGATCAGGTGAGTGCCGGTTACTACCACTATTTTGAAAAATACAAAATCAATGTTTCCGCCGAAGGGTATTATAAAAGCATGAACCATCTGATCGAATACCGGGAAGGGGCCAACCTGATCCTGAACGATAACTACGAGAACGAACTGGTATTCGGTAAAGGACGCGCGTATGGCATGGAGATGCTGGTGCAGCGCAATGAAGGCAAGCTGAGCGGATGGGTAGGATATACCCTGAGCTGGTCACAGCGCACCTTTGCCGACCTCAACGAGGGCAAAACCTATTACAGCAAGTTCGACCGGCGCCACGATATATCGGTTGTTGCTAACTATACCTTCACACCCCGCAAGTCACTTTCCATTGCCTGGGTATACAGCAGCGGCAGTCCGTTTACTGCCCGTATCTCACAATACCTGATGCCCAACCCGACGTTCACGAATATAGAAGTATTGCCGGTGTATACCAGTAAAAACGCCATTCGCCTGCATCCTTCACACCGTCTCGATGTAGACTTCTGTTATAAGAACCGCATCAAGAGTAAATTCAAAGGAGAATGGCATTTCAGTGCGTATAATTTCTACAACCGCATTCAGCCCAACCGAATCCAGATCGTTCAGGATCCTTCCACTGGCCTGTACAAATATCAGGAAGCCGGTCTGTTCGGACTCATACTATCCGTGGCATATAACTTTCAGTATTAATACAAACCTGCACATGAAAAAATACATCCTCCCCGCCCTGCTGTTCAGCCTGTTGGCTTCCTGTTTGTTTCCGAAACCCATCGATATCAAACTTCCGGAAACCGAAAAAAAGCTGGCGGTATCATCGGTGGTGATACCCGGCAACATCATGGCCATATCGGTGAGTTATAGTTTCAGCGCCCTCACTAACAAGAAAGACAGCAGTGGTAATATGGTTTTCGATTCCACCACCTACCGTCAGTTTCTGGTGGAGCATGCCCGTGTAACCATACGTTATGCCGGACGTACCGATACCCTTTTCAAAATTGTTCCCGGTGTATACGGTTCCTTGTCAACACTGCAGATATCCAATGAATCGTACACGCTGGATGTATACGACAGCACCACGTACCTGCATATTGTCGCACAAAGTACCATGCTGCCCCGCGTTGATTTCGACACACTGTATTTCACCAAAAAGAAGAGCGCACTCGACACCTCGGTGGAGGTTCACTTTATTATTGATGACGACCCCGGGAAAGAAAATTATTACCTCGTAAGTTATTACAACCTGGCCGCAAGCCCTATTTACAAAGCCTTGTTCAGCAATCCTTCGTCGGGCAGTTTTGTTCAGAATGAAATATACAGTGATAAGGTTACCAACGCACGCGGACAGATCGATATAAGCAACCGGCTCGATCTACCCGATGTGAATGATACGCTGATCGTGCAGCTGGCCAATATCAGTAAATCGTACTATGATTATCTGTCGGCATATAAACGCAGCAACCAGCTTGTGTTTCAGTTGCTTGGCGAACCGGTCAACATCCCTACCAACATACAGGGCGGGTATGGTTTCTTCTGGCACATTCAATCCCAGCTCATGCATCACCGATTTGAGCAAATTATAAGCCACCGTAACAACAATTAACCATTAAATCGGGAAAAGTATTTCAATGGGGGAGTAACTCCCGTGTATTTTTGTGTGATTTTAAAATACCCCTCATGAAACGCATCACTCTTTTGCTCTCTTTTTTATTCGTGTTGAGTTTGACTACGCTGAATGCCCAAACCAAAACCGATACAAAACCGGCAGCTAAAAAAACCGATACCAAGCCGGCTGTAAAAAAGACGGAGACCAAACCCGCCGCTAAAAAAACGGAGACGAAGCCGGCAGCTACTGCCGATAAGAAACCGGATGCAAAGCCCGCTGCTAAAAAACCGGAAACGAAACCGGCTGCAAAAAAACCGGAAGCCACCAAACCTGCCGCAACAAAAGAAGAACCGAAAGCCACTTCACAGCAAGGACCGAACGGTGAAAAGATTCAGGTTGGCCCACGAGGCGGCAAGTATTATGTGAATAAGAACGGGAACCGTATTTACGTGGATTAATGCCCCGTTTATCAGAACGCAATATGCGCCCGTAACCCGCCCACATGCACAGGTCCCCGGTCGGGGTTGTAGGCAGGATTCACCACCAACTGATAGTTGAGCGCCAGCGACAGATTTTTTACCACCCACAGGTTGTAATACGTCTCGGCAATAAATTCCGGCTTGTAACGGAGTAGTTCCCCGTCGCCGATAATAAAACCATACCCGCCTGCGGCCAGATAGGCCCGGTGATCCTTTGAGATGCCGTTGACAGCAATGGCCACACCCAGGGTGCTTTCATGTGATTTCCAGCAATTCATCTTATACGCATATCCGGCACTGATACTCTGATCGATCTCGGTATATGCCCAGGTCTCATTTTTACCGTCGTTCCATCCGGCACGGAAGAAGATCCCGGAATTCGGGTTCAACGCCGTTTCAATATTCAATCCCACTCCCAGTTTTTTACGCCGTGTGCTTTTCCGGTAATCATCGGCATTGAAAAGGCTGTCGGACACATGCGGTGTTATGGTTTTATAATTGAACATACCTGCCGCATTCTGAAACACCAGCACGTGGGCCAGCGATGCATGTCCGAAAAGCTGAAACGACTTTTCCAGTTCCACCTGCATACTCCGCGATTTGGAGATATCGGGGTTTAGCACAGGACCGTTCGCATACGTAGGCAGCAATGCAAACGCGGCTCTCAGACTCAGCTTTGGTGTCACGGCTTCCAGCATTACGGCATGGGTATAGCCCCGTGTGTTGGCCGCATAATCCCAGGCTCCGTTGCTCATCAGCGACCAGTTGAGAAACTGTTCCCGTGGATCGTGGCTGTAAGTGTTGGCATCAAAATAATCCGACAAACAGAATTTTCCGGCCACCACATGAATGTATTTCTGCGGTATACTATCGGCCACCGTATTGATATCATCTTCGTTGAATTGCTTTCCCTTACCCAATGAAAAATACTGATGAAAGACACCGCGTGCCAGGTAGATCACCGGCTTCGGGTCGCCCACACGAAACGACTCCCCGTTGGTAAAACCTGCTATACCCCGGGCTTCACTCACCCCTTCTCCTCCGGCCATCTCCGGGTTCACAATCACATATCCGTGCTTCCATAGCCTTGCACTTAAAAACAATGTGGAAGTAAGGGTGGTCTTTATTTCCTCCTTTGTGGAAAGACTGTTAAGCCCTGTGTATTTGGCATAATACCGGGGATGCCCCTGCGTAACGGTGGTTTGCTGGAAATGCAGGGAAAACCGGGATGAGGATTGCGAAAATCCAAGCATACTTATTCCCATGAATACGATGATAGCAGATAGTTTTTTCAACGTTCGAAAATAAAAATTATGCGGTTAAAGCCACATTAAAAAATAAGGGTTCATTGAAGCTGTCTATTTTCGACAGAAGGTATTGGATTCAGGCTGTTTCTTTGTGTATAACTGAACCCCTGTAATGGCATCATAAATATACATTTGTGTCGTTATGCTTTTCAATATGTTGCCGGGTTTGTACACACGTATCTTTCTAAGTATTTTCATTCTTCTGTTTCTGTTTTCATCCGCCCTGCAGGCGCAGGTGCATCCGTGCAAGGCTCCCAATGCCTGGGCCGACAGTGTGCTGAAGTCGATGAGTACCGAGCAGAAGATCGGGCAGCTGTTCATGGTATCGGCCACATCAGCCAAAGAGGAAACCGCTCCGGTGGAAGAGCTGATCAACAACTACTTTGTTGGCGGTGTAATTTTTTTTAAAGGCACCCCCTACAAGCAAGCCACACAAACCAACTTCTATCAAAGCCTATCAAAGATCCCGCTCATGATCGCCATTGACGGGGAATGGGGACTGAGCATGCGACTCGACAGCATTCCATCCTTCACCAAGCAAATGCAGCTCGGTGCCATGCGCAGCGACAGCCTCATCGGCATCATGGGAAAAGAAGTGGGACGGCAATGCCGCCGCCTGGGCATTCATATCAACTTCGCTCCGGATGTCGACATCAACAACAACCCGCTGAATCCTGTGATCGGCGACCGCAGCTTCGGTGAAGAACGTTCCCGGGTTACACAATACAGTATGGCTTATACCTGCGGTATGCAGGACCAGCATGTGATGGGATGTGCCAAGCACTTTCCCGGACACGGTGATGTGGCTGTGGACTCACACAAGGATCTGCCGGTGATCAATAAAACACTTGAAGGGCTCGACTCGGTGGAACTCTTTCCGTTTCAGCAACTGCGGCATGCCGGTATCATGAGCATGATGGTGGCACATATCAACCTGCCGCTTCTCGACAGCACCCCGAACCTGCCTGCTACACTCTCACGTCCCATCATGACCGGATTGTTGCGCGATAAATTTCAGTTCGACGGATTGATCTTCACCGATGCCATGAATATGAAAGGGGTGACGAAGTATTTCACCAATGGGGATGCGGAGCTGATGGCCCTGCAGGCCGGTGCTGATGTGCTGCTGTGTGTGGATGATGTGCCTGCCGCCGTAAACCGTATCCGCGGAGCTCTCGACAGCAATATCCTCTCTATGGAGGAATTGGATGCCCATGTGCTGCGTATACTGAAAGCGAAATACTGGTGCGGTCTCAGCAACTATGCCCCGGTACCGGTTGACTGTGTTACCGATGATCTGAACGATCCGGAAATTAAATGGGTGATACAACAGATGGCCGATGCTTCGGTATGTATTGTAAAGAACAAACAACAGGTGCTGCCTGTGAAAAAAACTCCAACGCTTAAAATTGCCAGTCTGGCCATTGGCGAAAAACGCAACGGCATTTTCCAAACCCAGCTGAAACACTATGCGAAGGTGGACGCGTTTGTTACCGATAAAAAATTCACACGCAACGATTACACCCTGTGGATGAATAAGCTGGCTGCCTATGATGTGGTGATCGTAAGTACCCATGCTACCAGCCGCTTCATCACCAAAGACTACGGCATCACCGAAACCGAAGCGAACTTCATCAATGACCTGTGCCGGAAAAAGAAAACCGTGCTGGTGAATTTTGCCAACGCCTATAGCCTGGCGAAGTTCGATGATGCATTGAATGTGATCGAAGCCTTTGAAGAATCCGAGCCCAACATGCTCACCGCCGCGCAAATTGTGTTCGGACTGAAACCTTCCCTGGGCAGTTTGCCGGTTACCGTGAACGAGAACTACACCCTGCACCAGTGTGTGAACACCACCGCGTTCAGCCGGCTTCAGTACACCATACCCGAAGCGGTGCAGATGAGCAGCAAGGTGCTTTCCCGTATCGACAGCATTGCCGCCTGGGCAATAGGTGAAAAAGCGTTTCCGGGCTGTCAGGTGCTGGTGGCGAAAGACGGACAGGTATGTTACGAAAAATCGTTCGGCTCATTTACCTACGATGTGGACTCCATTCGCGTAACCAACAGTAACCTCTTCGACCTCGCTTCTGTAACGAAAGTAGCGGCTACCACACTGGCCGTGATGAAACTTTACGAAACCAAAAAGATCGACCTCAACAAACCGCTTTCTTTTTACCTCCCGGAACTGGCTAAGACGAACAAGAAAAGTATCACTGTGAAACAAGTGCTGCTGCATGAGGCCGGTTTACAGGCCTGGATACCCTTCTATCAGAAAGCGATAAAAGATACCACCGCCTTCAGCAAAACCGAATCGGCCGAATATCCCATTGCCGTGGCCGACAGTATGTTCCTGCGCAAAGGCTATACCGACACGCTCTGGAAGACGATCTACAAAAGTCCTGTGGGACCTGCAGGCAAATATGTATACAGCGACCTGGATTTTATCTTCCTGAAGAAACTGGTAGAGAAACAAACGGGTATGAACTTCGAGAAATACGTGAACCAGACCTTTTACGAACCACTGGAACTTACCACCACCTGTTACAATCCGTTGCAGTATTTCCCGAAAGACGAAATTGTTCCCACACAAAACGATAAGGTGTTTCGCAAGCAGTTACTGCAAGGGTATGTACACGACCCGGCCGCGGCCATGTTTGGCGGTGTGGCTGGACATGCCGGACTCTTCAGCAATGCCTACGACCTGGCCATCATTTTCGAGATGCTGCTGAACAAAGGAAGCTATAAGGGACATCAGTTTTTCAAACCCGAAACCGTGCAGTTGTTCACTTCATACCAGTCGCTTACCAGCCGGCGTGGACTGGGTTTCGACAAGCAGCGCCGCAAACCCACCGATCCGGAGGTGATGTATAACGGGGCCAGCACCCTCACGTTCGGACATACCGGCTTTACCGGCATCAGTGTATGGGCCGACCCGAAATACAATCTGTTGTTTGTATTCCTCAGCAACCGGGTATGTCCCGATCAGGAGAATGATAAAATTATTAAACTGAGTGTCCGCAGTAAAATGCAGCAGGCCGTGTATGAGGCCATGAAATAAGAAAAGAAGTTCCTGTATTTACCAGCCGAAGATGTCGACCAGTCCGATCATCAGTATCAGAATTCCTACGCCCGTCATGCCATACATCACCACATCAATAGAGGCATTGGCATGAAATAAGAACACCGTAAGCAAGAAGCCCAGTACCAGCAATACCGAACCGATAAGGATCAATAGTATTCCACGCTGACGGCGTTTCGATAAACGCTCTGACAAAATCGTATCGACGAACTGAGAAACCCGTTCCTCACTGATACCGGCAGCCACCAGTTTCTGATGAATGAAGTCGCGGGTTTGTCCCTGGGCAAGCCATTTTTCAACTTGCTCAAAATGCATTTCAGGAGTAGATTCAAAATTCATAGGCGAAGAAAATCGTTGTCTGTTTTTCAAATGTAAGTAAGCACATACAGAATTGCAATACCGCCTGCATGGATTTGAAGAAAAAAAGGGCAATAAACACATGATTTTCCTGTATTTAACAAACCACAAACGTTTGTTCAGCAGGCTGTTGCCGGCTGCATAGGTGCCATACGATGCCATCGGACAAAGGGGGAAAAGGCCGGTGCGTTCGGGTAGATATGCGCTACAAACCAGCGGTTTACGGCTTCTTCAGCGATATAGCACACCGGGTGTTTCAGAACAGAAAATAATCGTATTTTCGCGGCGCTAATCATTCAAAATACAGCAATCCCATGTCGGTTTTAGTAAATAAGAATTCAAAAGTAATTGTACAGGGTTTCACCGGTACAGAAGGCACCTTTCATGCCACCCAGATGATAGAATACGGAACCCAGCTCGTGGGTGGTGTAACGCCCGGTAAAGGCGGACAAATGCACCTCGACCGTCCGGTGTTCAACACGGTAGCTGATGCGGTAAAACAAGCCGGAGCGAATGTAAGTATCATCTTTGTGCCGCCGATGTTTGCAGCCGATGCCATTATGGAAGCTGCCGATGCGGGTATTGAACTTATCGTGTGCATCACGGAAGGTATTCCGGTACAGGATATGGTGAAAGCCAAAGAATATCTGAAAGGAAGAAAAGCCCGCCTCATCGGGCCGAACTGTCCGGGTGTGATCACCAGCGAAGAATGCAAGGTGGGTATCATGCCGGGATTCATATTCAAGAAAGGACGCGTGGGTATTGTATCCAAATCGGGTACCCTTACCTATGAAGCCGCCGACCAGGTGGTGAAAGCCGGAATGGGTATTTCTACCGCTATAGGTATTGGTGGTGACCCCATTATTGGCACTACTACCAAAGAAGCTGTGGAGTTGTTCATGAACGACCCGGAAACCGATGCCATCATCATGATCGGTGAGATCGGCGGAGGTATGGAAGCAGAAGCCGCCCGCTGGATAAAGGAAAATAATAAAAAGCCGGTGGTAGGATTTATTGCCGGACAAACCGCGCCTCCGGGACGCCGTATGGGCCATGCCGGTGCCATTGTGGGCGGAGCCGATGATACCGCTGCTGCCAAGATGAAGATCATGCGCGAATGTGGCATCACCGTATGCGAATCACCGGCCGTACTGGGTGAAACCGTAGCGCAGATTCTGAGCAGCAAGGCTGCCCGTTAATTTTATCGCTTTTTACGAAGTATTTTTTTTATGTATTGCGCATGTACCATGCGTGATTCCCTATGCCTTTTTATTGCTTCAGCAACCGGAGCACGCCGCATTGGCTTCCCTGTTGCCAGCGCAGCAGATACATGCCCGGATGCAGATCAAAGGATGTTACGGGAAGGCTCGTCGCGCTTTCGTTCAGGATAAACGAAGCAAGGGTTTTCCCTTCCATCGACATCAAAGAAAGCAACATGGGTTCACCTGTGTTCATGCCATGGTTCACTTGCAGTGAAGTGGTGAACGGGTTGGGATATACCGTTGGGGAAACGGTTACGGAGGTTACCAATGCGGTTCCCAGTGCCCGTGAATAGGTGATGCGGTAGGTAAGCAGGGCCTGATCGGTGGTATCGCGGGTGTTGATCACCTTATACTGTATGCGTGACGTACCGTCGAAGTTCATCGTCTCTACATGAAACGCAATAAAACAGGTGGTATCGTTCAATCCGAAGTCTTTGATGAACTGTCCGCTCGGCACCAGGTCGTTGCGGCAGTCGCCGTTGAAGCAGGCCGTTACCAGCCAGCGGCTATCGAGGGAATCGCTGATCTTGAGCCAGCGGTAATCGTCGGCCTTGTATTTACCGGTGGTGAACAGGATGCGGGTTTCCAGATAAAGCAGGTTGCTGCCCGAAACAAGCTGCAGGGTGTTTCCATCGGGCAAACGGATCTGTGCCTGCAGGGGCCGTGCCATAAGCAGGGCTACATAACACAGAAAGAGGATGCGAGGATACATGTTTACAAAGGCTGCGTTTCAAAGGTAGGGAATAAATTGGTTTAGAGTTTAGGGTTTAGAGGTTGAGGGATAATGCCGATAGAAGCACCAACTGCTTTTTTCAGTTACTTTTTACCAAATAAGGTTGAGGTCAAGGCAAAGGTCAGGGGCCGTTTAGGGGTTTAGGGTTTAGAGGTTGAGGGATAATGCCGATAGAAGCACCAACCGCTTTTTTCAGTTACTTTTTACCAAATAAAGTTCAGGTCAAGGTCAAGGCAAAGATTGAGGTCGAGGCAAAGGTCGAGGGGCCGTTTAGGGGTTTAGGGTTTAGAGGTTGAGGGATTATGCCGATAGAATCACCACAACCGCATTTTCCATATACCCCCCGATAGGTTCGGGGTACTATTTACCCCCCGATAGCTTCGGGGTACTTTTTACCACCTACCATCTACCATTTACCATCTACCCTAACTATATTTGCACCCTACTTATTATTTGATTCATGAAATTCAAAGCTTCAATACAGGTGATGCCCCAGGCCGCCTTACTCGATCCACAGGGAAAAGCAGTAACTCAAGGATTGCAACATATGGGATACAGCACCATCGACAATGTGCGTATTGGTAAAAACATTACCCTGGAGCTGGAAGCCGGCACCGAAGCGGAAGCCATTACCATGGTGGAAGAATGCTGCAAGAAACTGCTGGCCAACCTCATCATGGAAACCTATTCCTTTTCACTTACCGCCCTGTGATGCTGCGCCTCCGCCCCTTCGTGCTGCAGGGCCTCCTGCTGCTGCTCGCGTTATACGCTCCGGCACAGGACCGTGAAAATGCCCGCCTCAATATGAGTTACCTGTGTTCGCCCGATATGTACGGACGCGGATACTACAAACACGGGGACTCCATCGCCGCCAACTACATTGCGCAGAAATTCGAGGAAGAAGGGGTTGAACCCATCAACGGAAGCTACTATCAGGAGTTTGCCTTTAATGTGAACACCTTCCCCGGTGAGATGCAGATGAACATCGACGGGGTGGATCTGGTGCAGGGGTATTCGTTTCTGGTAGATCCTTCCAGCGCCTCCATCGAAGGCACCTACGACCTGGCCTGGCTCGACAGCACCGTGCTGTTCACCAAGAGCCTTTTTAAAAATTTCAAAAAACATATACGCGACAAAGTGATCGTGGTGGACGGTTCGGATTTCAAAAGCAAAGAGAAGAAAGAACTACTAAATACCATCATCAAAGGCAATAAATTCAAAGCCAAAGCCATCCTGGTGGTTACCTCCGGAAAGCTTATCTGGAGCGTATCGCAGGAACAGGCGCCGTTCGCTTCCTTCATCGTAAAAAGCGACAAGGTGAATTCCGGCAGCCGCAAGGTGACATTCAAGGTGGATGCGGAATTTGTAAAAGGATACCGTACCCGTAATGTGGTAGGATATATCCGCGGCACCGACTATCCCGATAAATACATCACCATCACCGCGCATTACGACCACCTCGGTCAGATGGGTAAGTACATCTACTTCCCCGGCGCTAACGACAACGCCTCGGGGGTGGCCATGCTTCTCGACTTCGTGCGTCATTACCGGTACTACCATCCCAAATATTCTGTGCTGTTCATCGCCTTTGCCGGTGAAGAAGCCGGACTGGTAGGTTCAAAATATTTTGTAGACAACCCCCTGGTGCCCCTGACCAAGATCCGTTTCCTCATGAACATGGACCTGATGGGCACGGGAGCCAAAGGCATCACCGTGGTGAATGCAACGGTGTTTCCTGATGAAACAGCTATGATGTTCGACAT
>JBGAVF010000334.1:0-2688 GCA_044228315.1 Bacteroidia bacterium
AAAGCATGGCCGATGATATCATGTTTTTGAACAGGATGCCGTACTGTGCCAGGGAATCGAATTCGGGAGTCACCCCTTGTATCCCCCCGCAACTTCCTACCAGATCGGCACTCCAGCTTTCCAGCAGTATGATGCAGATATTCGGTGTGGTGGTGGTAAGTACATGGGTGGTGCTGTCTTTCGGGGTGTCGTAAAGTTCATCCACAAGTTGATGTGCTTCGGCATATGGCATTACCTCGAAGGGGTTCTTATCCAGATTCAGATAATTCTCATAAAAATTCGAGAAGAGGTTCCAGGCCGGGTTCACGGCTGCATCATTAAGAACAGGATTGCTGCTGTAATACGCCACGCTTTGTGTGATGGGTATGGGCTGCCATCCTCCGCGAATGCCTACAAATACCAAAATGGAATAAACACCCAGGAACAGGATACCGAGTACATAGCGAACGAACGGGTATTTTAATTCTGAGTACAGTTCCTGCAGCCGTATCTTTTTCCAGTACCACCAGGTGAAAAGGCCGCCGATTACAGCACTCGCCACAAAAAAAGAAATGATGAGCGAGGTGGAAATGGTGTTGAGCACTTCATTGATATGCCGGAAATGCCACAGGGCCTGGTAATTCAGTTTGGTGTTCCATTCCCCGTAAATGCCGTCTTCCCCCAGGGCAATGAAGCCATACACAAAGATCATGAGAATGGTATATACATTTAGGATCTTCAGAAAACGGTCGAGCTGAAAGATATAGGCCAGCCCGAGCAGTACCACCGGCAGTGCCATGATATAACAGGCGGCAGAGGTATCGAGATACAGGGCATGAAAAAAATTTGAGGCGATGGAAAGAAACGAATCGGAGGCGAAGCGCGAATAGTACAGGATGATAAACAGCAACCTGTGGGCGGCGAACAACGCCATCCAGAAAAGAAAATAGAGGAGAATGAACCACCATTTTTTCGGCAACATGCCGGCAAAAATACTGCGTTTGAGGAAGTTGTACGGGTAAAATTGACGAATAATTGTGACGATGCGGAAATTCTTTTTATTTTTGCCGCACAAGAGGGTCCTGTGGCCGAGTGGTCAGGCAGAGCTCTGCAAAAGCTTCCACAGCGGTTCGACTCCGCTCGGGACCTCCCACAAAAAAAGCCTTACGTATTCCGTAAGGCTTTTTTAATTTTTGGTGTATTGTGCAGGGTATCAGCGGATATATTTTTCCGTTAAAACACCTTCGGCTGTTTCCACCTGAATAAGATACACACCCTGTGAAAGCGTGCTTAGCGACAATTCTCTTTGAGTAGTTTCTGCTACCAGGGCACCGTTGCTGCTGAATACTTTTATGGCTGTGAATGATATCCCTTCCGGTACACGCACGGTTCCTGAAACGTTGCAGAATGCAGGATGCGAAGCCGGAGTAATGCCGGTGCGGAACTGTGAAGGCGTGAAGCGGTATATGGTTCCGTTGGGAGGAGTTCCGGTAAGCGGGGTCAGCATGGTGCCATCGGTATTCACTGTTGGGTTGGCAGGGTCACCTTTTAATCCTACGTAATTGGCGGTTACATTCAACGGGTCGGCTACATCTACATACGCACCGGTTTCCCCGTCGTACGAGGCCGTTTTTACACTGCCGGGACCGTAACGGTACTCAATGATATTCGTAGTTTCATAGATCCAGATCTGAAAATTCATGGAGTCGGTAAGAGCCGGTTTGTCGGCAAAGAAACCAACGTTACGGTATTGTATTTTTAAAATGCGGTTGGGAGCGGTGAATTCGGTTTGGTAGCTGATGGTGGATTTGTTCAGTCCGCGGCTTATCATATCCACACCGAAGGCATCGAAGAATCCGTTGTTCACATTGTTAAAATACACACCGCCGTAATCGTCGACCTGAATGGAGTCGTTCACAATGGTGGTAAATAACCGGAACGTAAACGGAGTTTTAAACTGCACCAGGGTATCGTCCCAGTTGCCGGTAAGGATTATGTTGGGAAATAATAGATCGGTGTACGTACCTGTACTTTTTTTAAACTGATAATATACAGGTTGAGCAAAGGTGGCAAGCGCCACCATACTGAGGAGAACAAGGGTAAATAATTTTCTCATGGTGTGGTTTTAGGCTTGTAATGCAAGTATAAAGAAAATGCATCAGACACGCTAAATACAGCTCATTATATGCGGTGCACGGGTTTCAACCATACATTGTTTTCGTTGCCGGCACATCCATTTACTATTTACTACTTTTGCACCCTTTTTACATTATGGCCAAAGAGAAAAATATTTTCGAAAATGTGGTTTCACATTGCAAGGAATACGGGTTTGTATTTCCATCCTCTGAAATTTACGATGGACTGGGAGCCGTATACGACTATGGTAATTATGGCAGTGAGCTGAAAAAAAATATCCGGGAATACTGGTGGCGCAGTATGGTGAATATGCACGAGAACATTGTGGGCATTGACTCAGCCATTTTCATGCACCCGAAAATTTGGAAGGCCAGTGGACACGTGGACGGTTTCAGCGATCCCATGATCGACAACAAAGACAGCAAGAAGCGTTACCGTGCCGATCAGCTGCTGGAAGATAAAATTGCCCGGTATGAGAAGGACGGTAAGACCAACAAAGCGTCCGAGCTTCAAACGGGACTCGATTCCGCCCTCATCAATAATGATCTGGAGCAACTCAAAGCACTTATTGTG
>JBGAVF010000335.1:0-2629 GCA_044228315.1 Bacteroidia bacterium
CTGCCGGATTGATTCTTCTGATGTAAGATAGGTTGATTTATCTTCTTTCAAGCGTTCGTCCAGAGCTGCTTTCATATCCTCTGTCAGCTCAGAATAACCATCATCCTCTTCCACAGTGATAGTGATGGCTTTTGATTTATAAGCTGCCTTAATAGCATCCAAAATATCGGTGTTTAGCTCTTGTGCCGATGCCAAATGATAGGTAGTGTACATACTATTTAATTTTAAAGTTTATTAAAAAACGTGTTTCGCATCTTAATGCAATAGGGTAGACTTGCTCCAATTTTCAACGCAACATGTAATCATTTAAAACGGGAATAAAACAAATTTAATCATGTATTCGCAAATTCCATGAAAGGAGTATAAAATGCCTCATTTATTTAAATCTTTTAATCAGTCGACAAATGAAAAAAACGAACCATCATCGGACAGGATTCATCCTTTAAAAGAATCCCTGATGAACATCAGTAAAAAAGCAGGGGTGGAATAAAAAAAATTACTACTTTTATACCGTAGTAAACCCTCTCCATGGCACTGTTTAACTCTGTACTCTCATGGTATTTCAAGATGCGCTCCGGGCAGCTGGAGTATATGCTGGAGAATGCCGCCGAAATACAGGAAGCCCTCCGCATCCGTCTCATCAATGCAGCCACCGGCACCGAATTCGGCACCCGCTATAATTTTGAACATTGCACCACCCGGGAAGCCTTTCGCGACAATATTCCTGTAAGCAGTTACGAGGCATTGTACCCGTATATCGAGCGTATGCTGCGGGGTGAACAGAATATTCTGTGGCCCACCGAGATCCGCTGGTTCGCCAAAAGCAGCGGCACCACCAACGATAAAAGCAAATTCATTCCGGTAAGTTTTGAAACCCTGGAACAATGCCATTTCCGGGCCGGCAAGGATGTGCTTACCAACTATTGCAATCATTTTGAGAACACCGAGATTTTCACCGGAAAAGGGTTGGTGCTCGGAGGCAGCCATCAGGTGAATAAGCTCAACGAGGAAATGCATTTTGGCGATTTGTCGGCAGTGATATTGCAGAACATGCCGTTTCTGGGCGAGATATTGCGGGCACCAAAAAATGAGATCGCCCTCATGCCCAACTGGGATCAGAAGATCGAACGCATGGCCGAAAGTACCATGCATGAGAACATCACCAGCATCAGCGGGGTGCCTACCTGGACCATGGTGCTGATGGAACATATACTGCAAAAAACAGGAGCCGAATGCATAGCCGATGTATGGCCCAACCTGGAACTGTACATACACGGAGGTGTGGGCTTTGTTCCGTACAAGGAACGCTTCCTGCAGCTGTCCGGTAAAAAGGTGAACTTCCTGGAAACGTATAATGCCAGTGAAGGATTCTTTGGTATGCAGGACCTGAGTACTCCCGACGAACTACTGCTGATGCCGGAGTATGATATTTACTATGAGTTCATGCCATTGAGTGAATACGGAAAAGAACATCCGAAGTTATTGGCACTCGACGAGGTGAGCCTCGGCATTCCGTATGCCATGGTGATCAGCAACAGCTCCGGACTGTGGCGGTATATTGTGGGCGATACCATTCGGTTCACATCGTTGAAACCGTTCCGTTTTAAAATTGCCGGTCGCACCCGCCTCTTCATCAATGCCTTTGGAGAAGAACTTATGATCGAGAACGCCGAGTATGCCATTAAAGCCGCCTGTGAGGCCACGGGAAGCAGCGTAGTGGAATACACGGCCGCTCCCCGGTATTTCAGCGAGCGCCACGATGCGGGCCACGAATGGCTCATTGAATTTGATAAAGCCCCTGATGATCTGCTGCACTTCACCGCTCTGCTCGATGAGCATCTGAAGCGTGTGAACAGCGACTACGAAGCCAAGCGGTTTGGGGATATTGCCATGAAGGCACCGGTGGTGCACAGCATGCACAAGGGAACCTTCTATAACTGGCTCCATAAAAAAGGCAAGCTGGGAGGTCAGCACAAAGTGCCCCGCCTGAGTAACGACCGAAGGGTGCTGGAAGATATTCTGGAAGGATAATATTCTATTCTTTCACAAAGCGGTATAAACCAAATTTTTCTTGAACAAAGGCATAAGAAGGACTTTGTTAGAAATTTAATCTGAAAGAAGAATAGCTTGATTTGCAGAGAAACCCGTTAATTTCGCTTGTTCAATCTTTCCTGCATGTACTCCCTTTTAAAAATTGCTGAGATCACCCGCGCCCGCATTCAGGGCAACCCCGACGGGGCCCATATCCGTGGCTTCAGCACCGACAGCCGCAGCATTTTCGATACCGCAGGTATTTTGTTCTTCGCCCTTCAGGGTGAACATTTCAATGCGAATTCATTCATTGCGGAAGCGTATGGTAAAGGCATTCGCTATTTCGTATGTACCCCCGCCGGCGTGCTTCCCGATGCCCCCGATGCGGTGTTTCTCACCGTAGAAAAACCGGGAGCGGCCTTGCAGCAACTGGCGGCCTTTCACCGAAGCCGGTTCACCTATCCGGTAATAGGCATCACCGGCAGCAACGGAAAAACCATTGTGAAAGAATGGCTGAGCGAACTGCTGCACGATGCATATAAAATTGTGAAGAACCCGGGCAGCTTCAACTCACAGGTAGGCGTGCCCCTGAGTGTGC
>JBGAVF010000336.1:0-2689 GCA_044228315.1 Bacteroidia bacterium
TCGCTGCTGCCGAAATAGGAAACATTCTTTGGTTTCGAAGGGTCGTATTTCGCACTTGGATTTACGGCTTTGTTCGACTTGGTTCCCTGGGCACCTGTGCCGGCCATATACTTGGCCCCCACTTTATATTTATTTCCCAGTACCGAATAGCCTTCGTTGTTTTTTCCGGTTTTACTTCCGGCAGGGACAGCGGTACTTGGATCAAAAATCTTATCAAGGTTGGAGTTGTTGTTTACATAGTATCCTTCCGGTCCGGTGGAATTTTTTTGCTCCACCACCTTATCATCGTTCACAATACCGGCTACCGAACTGGAAATGGTAGGTGTACCTTTATCGGTAACATAACCTTCCGGTGAGTTGGCCGATTTGATCACGTTTTTTTCAGTCTCGAATTTGCTGGCAGAGAAATAAGATTTAGAGTCGATCTTGGTGGCATCAAAGTTCTCATTGCTGATGAGGAGATCATCTTTGTCACGCTGTGTAAGTGACGTGGTGATCATTCCTTTTTCAAGACTTTTGTTCGAAACGATGTCGAGACAACGGTCCTGCACTTCATCGGGATATTTAATGCGAACGGTAGAGCTTAATTTCAGTTCGCAGTTCTTCATGTCGGGGGTATACGCGATCTTATCCACGTACGCAAAGGTTCCGCCTTCTTTCAGGCTGATCACCTGATTGCGGCCTTTGGCTTTTTCACCCTGAACCATCATGGGTGTGAGGGGCAGTTCATTACTGCCGTATTTTATATAAGGTTCTATTTTGGCGATACCTTTTTTCGGGAAGGCATTGGGCGGAATGGTGCCTTTAAAGGCGATCAGTACGCTGTCACCAAGTACCTCAAGTACTTCAGAATCCGTTTTGAAATCAGAGGCTGAAAGCTTTTTCTGATAATTTTGCAATGCACATGAGCTTAAAATCACGGCAGAAGCAACCACGAGGGTTAGTCTGGATTTCAAAGTAAAAAAAATCATGGTAGTCGTATTACTTTTTATAAATTTGAAAGCCTAAAAAACAGACGTTAGGCAATCAGTTATTCTTTACCTGCAAATATAAAATTTTTCTGGACATTGTTTTACATTATAAAAATTAAAGGGAAAGTTAATATCCCTGACTACGTGCAATTGCGGGATGATGCATTTACCCTGCTGGCTTATTTTCGGGTCGACCGGCCTGAAAAAGCGCTTCAGAAGGCGGGTTTTGAAAAGCACATACCGGAAATAATAAATGTCCTGAATACTATACCATTTGGTAAATTGCACCCTATTGAATTAGATAAAGCATGAGTAGTGAAATAGTTATCCATCTCAAAGATGCGGATATTTTCCAGGGCAACAACCTCATACTTGAGGATGTTAATCTGGAACTAAAAAAAGGCGATTTTGTATATCTGATCGGTAAGACCGGTACCGGCAAATCGAGCCTCCTGAAAGTATTATATGCCGATGTACCCCTGGAAAAAGGGGAGGGTGAAATAGCAGGCTTTAACCATGAGCGCGAAGGCCGAAGGCGAATCCGTTTCTTCGACGTAAACTGGGTATTGTGTTTCAGGATTTTCAGTTGCTTACAGACCGGAGCATCTTCGACAATCTGGAATTTGTGCTGAAGGCCACCGGATGGAAGAATAAAACAGAGATCAAAAGCCGGGTGCATGAGGTGCTCGAAAAGGTGCATCTGGATACCAAAGGGTTTAAGTTCCCTCACGAATTATCGGGTGGTGAACAGCAACGTATTGTGATTGCCCGGGCCCTTCTGAATAAACCGGATATAATACTTGCCGATGAGCCAACAGGTAATCTCGACCCCGAGGTAAGCGACGATATTATGAAACTGCTCATCGAGATCAGCCAATCGGGTACCGCCGTGTTGATGGCCACACACGATTACCGGCTCATTAATAAATTCTACGGTCGAGTGTTCCGCTGCGACAATAACCGACTTTCGGAACTGGCCACTTCTTAAAAAAAACAATAACCGGATACTATTCATGAAAATTCAATTTTATGGTGCTGCGCAAACCGTAACAGGTTCGAAGCACATGCTCACGCTTGAAAGTGGTTTCAAGGTATTGCTCGATTGTGGTATGTTTCAGGGCATGGCGGAAGAAGGAGGGAATCGGAACAGGCACATGGGTTTCAATCCCGCAGAACTGGATTGTGTGATCTTGTCGCATGCGCATATCGACCACAGCGGGTTATTACCCAAGTTATGTGCAGAAGGATTCAATGGCAAGATCTACTGCACCGCGCCAACAGCCGACCTGTGTGAAATTATGCTCAGAGACAGCGCATTTATTCAGGAAAGTGATTTGAAGAATGTGAATATCCGGCGCCGTAAACGAAATGAAGAACCTATTGAGCCACTATACTCTCAGGAAGATGTAGAGATGGTGCTGAACTCGTTTATTGAAGTACCTTACCATACGGAATACAGGATCAATGATGAACTGAGTTTTTTATTTACCGATCAGGGCCATGTGCTGGGAAGTGCAGCTGTACATCTTACCATCACCGAAAGCACCCGCAGGTTCACCCTTTCTTTTACCGGCGATATTGGTCGTCCGAACGATCAGATCCTAATTGGCCCGGAGCCATTTCCTCAGGCCGACTATATCATTTGTGAAAGTACGTATGGCAATAAGCTGCATGATAAGGTGGAAGGTACCGAGGCCCGTTTGTTGCAGATAGTAAAG
>JBGAVF010000337.1:0-2604 GCA_044228315.1 Bacteroidia bacterium
GTTCCGGTACGGATCTCTTTTCCACCGATGATCATCGGTATATCAATTACTTTACTGCGGGCCTCGGCCAGCGCGGCTTTTAATGCTTTCTTTTCAGGACTGCCCGGCGCATACTGAAGCACCGGCTCATTGATAGCGGTTGGGATACGTGCAACGTTGTTCATGCCGCAAATATATCTCAATTTTGTGAGTTGGCAGGGTGATGAAAGTCACGCTTGAAAACCGGTTCATCCGGGCATAGCGGAATTCATGGGATAACTTATTCGTATCTTTTTTCACGGTTCACAATTATTCTTATAATTTCGCACTCCAATAATGAAAATCCTATCCAAACTTCCCGCATTATTGGTATTACAGGACGGTACCATTTTTAAAGGAACGGCCATTGGCAAAATCGGGACCACCACCGGTGAGCTTTGCTTCAACACCGGGTTAACCGGTTATCAGGAAGTATTTACAGACCCCAGTTATTTCCGTCAGATTCTGATCCAAACCAATGTACATATTGGCAACTACGGAACCAGTGATGAGGATACTGAAAGCGAAGGCATAAAGATCGCCGGACTGGTTTGTAAAAGCTTCAGCGATGTATACAGCCGTGTTCAGGCGCATGCCTCTCTGCAGGAGTATTTTCTGGAAAACAACCTCACCGGTATTGCTGATGTGGACACCCGGGCACTGGTACGTCATATCCGCGATAAAGGTGCCATGAATGCCATTATCTCCAGTGAGCAACTCGATCCGGAAGCCTTGAAAGCGCAGCTGGCACTCGTGCCTTCTATGGAAGGGCTTGAACTGAGTTCGAGCGTAAGCACCACCGAATCGTATACTTCAGGCGATGAAAATGCAGCCTTTCGTGTGGCACTCATGGATTACGGAGTTAAGAAAAACATTATACGAAGTCTGGTACAACGGGGTTGCTATGTAAAAGTGTTCCCGGCCAGGGCAACCGTTGAAGATATACAGGCATTCAAACCAAACGGGTACATGCTCAGCAACGGTCCCGGCGACCCGGCAACCATGGGCTATGCCGTAGATACCGTAAAAAAATTACTGGAAACCGGCACACCGCTTTTTGGCATTTGCCTTGGACACCAGCTGCTTGCCGAAGCCTGTGGCATCAATACCTTTAAGATGCACTGCGGCCACCGCGGACTCAACCACCCGATACTTAATCTTGAAACCGGATTAAGCGAAATCACGAGCCAGAATCATGGTTTTAGCGTTGTTACCGAAGACGTGAAGAAGTCGGACAAGGTAACGATCACGCATGTGAACCTGAATGATGGCACCATAGAAGGTATACGGGTGAATGGTAAAAAAGCCTTTAGTGTGCAGTACCATCCTGAAGCGTCACCGGGCCCGCACGACAGCCGTTACCTCTTCGATAATTTCGTGGCTATGATGGCCGGAACCAAGTAAAAAATAAAGGAAGGGACATACCGAAAGAACCATTCGATCCGTTTTCACTTTACGTATAAACACATCAGATTTTAAATTACATATTCAATCGCACGTATGAAATCACAAATTGACTCGATCATTGCCCGGCAGATTCTTGACAGTCGTGGCAACCCAACCGTTGAAGCAGAAGTACGCACAGAAGGCGGCATTATTGGCCGTGCCGCGGTACCCAGCGGAGCCAGCACCGGTATACATGAAGCCGTGGAACTGCGCGACGGGAACAAGGACATATACATGGGAAAAGGCGTTCTGCGTGCCGTTCGTCATGTGAACGACAATTTCTCCAAAGCACTGAAAGGCTTTAATGTATTCGATCAGAATATGATCGACCGCGTGATGATCGACATTGATGGCACCGAGAATAAAGGCAAGATGGGTGCCAACGCCATCCTGGCCGTTTCAATGGCCGTAGCCAAGGCAGCAGCCCAGCATGCCGGACAATCGCTGTACCGCTATGTAGGGGGTGTAAATGCCAACACCTTACCAATACCCATGATGAACATTATCAACGGAGGCGCACATGCCGATAATGCCATCGATTTTCAGGAGTTTATGATTATGCCGGTGGGAGCTGAAAAATTCAGCGATGCTTTGCGCATGGGAACTGAAATTTTTCACCACCTGAAATCGGTTTTGAAAGAGAATAAATACAGTACCAACGTGGGTGATGAAGGCGGTTTCGCTCCGAACATAAAAAGCAACGAAGAGGCCATTGAGCTTGTGATACAAGCCATTGAAAAAGCCGGATACACACCGGGAGAAGAGGTATTTATTGCCATGGATGCCGCCACCAGCGAAATGTATGATGAGAAGACCGGTATGTATACTTTCAAAAAATCGGATGGACGGAAGATGAGCAGCAGTGAACTGGTGAGTTACTGGGAAAGCTGGTGCAAGAAATATCCAATCATTTCAATTGAAGACGGACTGGCAGAAGATGACTGGAAGGGATGGAAAGAACTGACCGATAAACTCGGCAAACGCATTCAGCTGGTGGGCGATGACCTGTTCGTAACCAACGTAACACGCCTGCAACGCGGCATCAATGAAGGCATAGGTAACTCCATTCTTATTAAGGTAAATCAGATTGGTAGCCTCACCGAAACCATTGACGCCATTAATCTGGCCACACGTAACGGA
>JBGAVF010000009.1:0-21198 GCA_044228315.1 Bacteroidia bacterium
GATTTTATCTTCTCAAACAATGTGAGCGCCTCCTTCACTACCCGTTTGGCTTCTCCGGGCTGGTTCAGGTTACGGTAACATACCGACATATTGTTGAACAGAAGCCCTACTTTATCAAGCATATTGAATTCAACAGCTATAGGCATGGCCTGATTGCAGTATTCGATCGCCTTTTTAAAATTTCCCCACATGGTGTGCAGGTATCCCAGATTGCTGAGCACCACAACCATGTTAGGCTTATTGTTTTTATTAAGCTCCAAAGCCTGAAGAAAATAATTCTCGGCTTTATCATACCGGCCGTCGGCCTGATATACGCTGCCGATATTGTTGAGAAAGAGCGTAAGGTTATTGGTGTCGTTCATTTGCCGGGCCAGCGTTGCGGCCTCATTAAAAAGCCTCAGTGCTTCTTCGTAATTCCCGGTTTGTGAGTTATACAGGCCAACATTGTTAAGCACAATACCTCTTGAGGATATATCGTTGCGGCTGCTAACCGCAAGCGCTTTTCGTGCATAAAAACCTGCTGAATCGTATTGTGCCAGTGCACAATAAATAGAAACCAGGGTTGCATAAATGTTGGCATCAGTGGAGTCGGCCCAGGTTTTATAAGTGAAATAGGTGCGGTAGGCCGTTAACGAGGAGTCGTACTCGACCCGGTAGTAATGCATAAATGCTTTGTCGGACCACGCGGTGGCCCAGGCTTCGGGTTCCTTAATATCATTTGCGATGCGGAATTCATAATCAAGGAAAATTTTACCCGTGTTGTAATCACCGGCTTTATACAGCAATTGCCCGAGGGTATGAAAGTAATTGAGTACATAATACAAGCGGTATATGCGGGGATGCTTGCATTCCCTTTCGTACAGGTACGATTCTTCCACACTGTTGATGATCTTCTCCCCGTCATTCACTTTAACATACACGAAAATATCATGATAAAATGCATTGGCATTTATATAATCCGAGTACACGGCTTCATATTCCTTTTTTATTCGTTCTGCCTCAAGGGCCAGCAAGGGGCGAGTTCCGGAATACATTTCAAGGGTATAAAGCAAACTCAGGATCTGCCCCGTATCGGTAAGGCAGTTGAGGGCCCTGTTATTGTAGTACACCATGGAATCGGTTTGCCGGTTTATTCCGAAATAAATTCCACCCACCAGCCAGTTGAAATAATCGAGGCTGTCGAGATGCACCGCTTTACGGATGGCATCAATTCCTGCTGACGAATCGGTGTAATTGAAGGTATAATATCCATAACGGGCGAAGGCCAGGGCATTGGCCGGGTTTCTTAACTGCTCCATCAGCAGGTCATCGAACCCTTTCTGTATCTGATCGGTTAAAAAGTAACACTGGGAACGGTTCATATATGCCATATCATACCCTCCGGCTTCAATTACTTTGGAGTACCATTCAATGGCCTGGGTATATTTTTCCGCATTCTGATATTCCACTGCCTTGTTATACCAGGCTTCCCGGGAGCCGGATGTTTGTGCATAGATCTGTTGAATACCGGTCAACAGTAACAACAGAAAGATGGAGAATTTTTTAACCATGACAAAGAATTTGGAAGTTCATTCCCTGAAGGAACCGGAGGTAAATATACACGTACAAAAGGGTGAAATCTGCGCTGAATCCGAAATAAATATTCTATTTTGGCTCCGTGAAATTTTCTCCGGCCGTTTTCTTTCAGAAGTCATTTTATACCACGTTCCGGGTATGTTTTCTGGTGTCGGCATTCCTGTTGTTTTTGCAGATGTGGGGAAACAGCGGCAACCTCTCGGTGTATGCCGCCACCCTCACCAACCCGCATCAAATGCACGGTTATATCACCAATTACGATGACATTCATTATGAGATGAACTACAAAATGCTGCGTGGCACCTACCCGAAAGACGAATGGCGGTATGGCTACACGTTACGCAGGGTGGGAATGTTCATTGCCGGGTATCCGTTTTTTTTGGTGGCCGGGTTTTACTACGGAGGCGAAATCACCTCGTTCTTTCTGGTGTTATTGTGTTATTTTTTATTGATCCGTTTTGTGAACCGAACCTACGGTGCCCCGGCGGCTTATGCGGCCATGTTACTTGCCGGCACGTACACCGGCATCATGTACTGGATCGGCTCTCCCTTCGCACAAAACACCATTTTCCCGATCTCAGTTCTGATGTATATACTCATGGTTAAGCTGGACAAGTCGTTGACGTTGAAACAGTCACTGATGATATGGGCAGGCATGGGCCTGCTTTTCACCGGTTACGATCTGTTCATTATGTTTATGCCGGCCCTCTTTTTTTATTACCTGTTTCAAAAGAACCTGAAATGGGCATTTCTCTCGGCAGTTGTTTTGTTTTTACCGCAGATTCTGGTAGAGATGGTATTGCAGTCAGCCGGGGTACATATGCATAATGAGAACAAGGATCTGTATGCACTTATCATCCGTTCCTATTTTACCGGATTTTCATTTCCCGATCTCTGGCTTCACATCACCCTTCTTCCTGAAATACTCTGGTTCAATTTACTGGATGCCGGTTTTTACTGCCTGCCGGTTTTGTTTTTTATCAGTTTCATAGTGGGACGTTTTGTGTACGGCTTCGCGTTAAATACCGTGGAGCGCAGCATCCTGCTTGGCATTGCCTGTTTGTGGCTCTTTCTCAATCTGGCTCCCACGTATGCAGGTCACTGGCAATTGCGGGGTATAGATATTGCCCGTATTTATCAGCCGGTGTTCATCGTGATGATGATGTATCCGGTGCGTTTCATGGCCCTTTTTCAGGCTACCCATCCGCTGCGCTGGCGCTCATCGGTTGCGGCACTTATCATTTATGCCGGCATCACCCTGTGGCTGAATATGGGAGGATGGTACCGGAATACCTATACACAAACCATGTATTACCGGTTCTACCGCCACAGCGACCCCGATGCGTATTTTAAGAATATTGAGTTGTACGGCAAGCATCCACTGGGATTGTAGATGGTTCTTACGGTGCCCATAAAACCGTGTTTCAGGTAAAATTATATCTTTGCCCTGCAAGCAATGTACAAACAGGGCCGGTATAAGGAGCCTGAATGGGCATGTTGCCGTATCCCAAAGTTATGAAGTCAGGAATTGTTTTTACAGTCACTCATTTTTTATTCAGGTATTTCTATCCGGTTTACAAATTCCTGTATTTCATTTTCAAGCGCCGACAGGACAAAGCGGAAATGCAACTGATGCAACGCTGGGTGAAACCCAGTGCCGTGGTGGTTGATATCGGAGCCAATATCGGTTTTTATTCGCGTTATTTCTCGGGCCTGGTAGGTCCCAAAGGCATGGTGTACAGCTTCGAACCCGATGCCTACAACTACCGCCGCTTGCTCGAAACATTGAGCGGGTATCCCAATGTGGTTACCGAAAATGCGGCCGTAAGCGACACGTCCGGGCAATTGCAGTTCTTTCTTTCACCCGATAAAAATGTGGACCACCGTGCCTATGCCACCGACACCCACACCGAAAGTTATTCGGTGAAATGTGTGAGCCTCGATGATTTTCTGGATGAGGAAACAGCCATTGACTTTATGAAAGTAGATGTGCAGGGGTATGAAATGTCGGTATATAAAGGTGCCGAGCAACTCCTGGCTTTCAACAGTGACATTAAAATTCTTTCTGAATTCTGGCCGTATGGACTTGAAAAAGCAGGTAGCAGCAAAGAAGCTTTTTTTGATTTCTTTTCCACCCGGGGATTCCATGTGTATCTGCTGGAAGGTGAAACCTTACGAAAGCTCTCAACCGCTGATCTGCCTTCTTTCCCCATTAATGAAGCCAACTATTACAATGTGCTGATTTGCAAAGAAGAACTTGCTTCATAAGCATTTTTGTTTTAAGGTTCTTTTCTTCCGAATAGCTTTTGTGATCTCAACCTCTCCATCCCATCCCTCGCTTGAAGGCAATGATGGTTTGTTCAAACAACTAAACAGGCAATCCATTTCTTGAGTAAAAGTCTATGATATTTGTTGGTTCGTAAATGGACCATGGAAGATATCAGGTTTGTATTTTCACTTCACGCTTTACTTTTTCTTCTTACCATCTGCCACTTACCCCCCGATAGCTTCGGGGTACCATCTACCAATTAATTTCATACATTTGTTGAAACACCTGATGAATTTATGCACCGATCCGCTTTCTTAAAAGGACAACGTAATGCCCCGGCACATTTAGCGGGCACCACACACTCAGTACGCACCAACAGCACGCTGGCCCCGTATGCCGGTGTGTGGGACACCGCACAGGTAACCCACCTGCTGAAACGAACCATGTTTGGAGCTAAATTCTCAGATATCCAGTATTTTAAAGGGCGCACTATGAATCAGTCGGTGGATGAACTGATGACAGCGGCTCCAGTTCCTTCACCGCCGGTAAACCATTACCAGGGAAAAGACGATGGTACCGGCATGCCCCTTACCGACCCAACCGGAATTCTGAAAGGTCAAACCTGGGTTAATGCCGGATACGGGGATGGCACCACCAACTATTACCGCGACCTTTCATTACGATCGTGGTGGGCCGGACTCATGATCAATCAGGGACGCAGCATCACTGAAAAAATGGTGCTCTTCTGGCACAACCATTTCTCAACCGAAATGAATGTAGTAGGTGATTCGCGTTTCGCCTACAAGTATCATGCATTGCTAAGGCAATATGCACTGGGTAACTTCAAGCAGTTTGCCAAAGCCATTTCCACCGACCCCATGATGCTGGTGTACCTCAACGGGTATTTAAATACCAAATCAGCTCCCGATGAAAATTTCGGACGGGAGCTACAGGAGTTGTTTGTATGCGGCAAAGGCCCCAACAGCAAATACACCGAAGACGATGTAAAAGCGGCTGCACGGGTGCTTACCGGAATCGGTTTATCATACTCGGTGCCTTTTGGCCTGGCCCTCAACTACGTGTACTACCCTACCAATCACGATACTTCTAACAAGCAATTCTCGGCTTTCTATAACAACACTGTGATCACCGGACAATCGGGCCCGGCTGGTATAAATGAACTCGACAGCCTCATCAACATGATCTTCGAGGGTAAGAATACCGGTCAGGCATACCCCGAGGCTGCATACTTTATCTGCCGGAAACTGTACCGCTGGTTTGTATATTACAGTATTGATGCCGCCACCGAAACGAATATCATTGCCCCCATGGCCCAGGCCCTGTATACATCTGGCTGGGATATAAACGTGCCTTTAAAATTGCTGCTGAAAAGCGAACATTTTTATGACACGCTCAATATGGGCTGTATGATTAAAAGCGGTGCTGACTATACCATTGGGCTGATTCGCGAAACGGGGCTTGTGCTTCAGGATGCTGATGTGACCAAACAATATGATATGTGGATGTATGTCAACTATTTTCTTGGACTCATACAGCAACCCATTGGCGACCCTCCGAATGTGGCAGGTTGGCCGGCCTATTACCAGGAACCTTTGTATTATGAAACCTGGATCAATACCGATACTTTACCAAAACGGCAGCAATTCAACGACCTGCTGCTCAATTACGGGTACGGCCTCATTCCCGCCATCGATGTCATTGCATTTGCCGATTCCCTCTCGAACCCATCCAACCCGAATACACTCTTGACCGATACATTGACCATTGTACTCAAGATGGGCATTTCGCAAACCAATATCGACTTCATTAAAACGTATACGCTTCTGTCGGGACAAACCAACGACGTGTACTGGACCCAGGCCTGGAATCTTTACAAGGCCGACACGACAAATGCCGTGAATAAAAGTGTGGTGAAAACACGGCTTACATATATGCTTATGTATGTGATGGCACTCTCTGAATATCAGCTCAGTTAGGTGCTCCTGCAACCGAATCAAAGAATGGGAGTCTAAAAAACATATGCCAACCGGATTAAACCTTTTGAAGTAGCCGGTTCAAAAATCTTTTTGGTAGTTTGGAAATTAATTCAATATTTGTAAAAAGCACCCCTTTCTCAAATCACATTATGGACAGGAAACATCTACTTACCGCAAAAGCGCCCGCCTTTAAACCGGTAGCCGCTGCACAAGCCACACGTACAACACGCACCAACAGTGGCATCACTCAGTATGCAGGGATCTGGGACACCAACCAGGTGATTCACCTGCTAAAACGCACAATGTTCGGGGCGAAGCTTGCCGACATCGCTTACTTCAAAGGCAAATCAATGGTACAGGCCGTTGATGAACTTTGCGCCCCTGTTACTCCGGCGAGTCCGCCGGTGAACAACTACGAAGGCAAACTGTTCAATGGTACACCTTTTACCGACCCGGCCGGTATACCGAAAGGCTCCACATGGGTGAATGCTCCCTTTGACGGCAATGCCGCCGGCTTCCGCGATTATTCATTCCGGGCCTGGTGGGTGGGACAATTGCTCAATCAAACCCGCAGTGTAAATGAGAAGATGGTACTTTTCTGGCACAATCATTTTTCAACAGAAATGAATGCCGTGGGCGATGCCCGCTTTGCTTATAAAAACAATGCCATTCTGCGAACCTATGCTTTGGGGAATTTCAAAACCATGGTAAAAGCCATTACCCTCGACCCTATGATGCTTCGCTACCTCAACGGATATGCCAATACCAAGACAGCACCGGATGAGAACTACGGACGTGAATTACAGGAGCTATTTGTATGCGGTAAAGGCCCCAACAGCAAATACACCGAAGATGATGTAAAAGCCGCCGCCCGGGTGCTTACCGGTATCAACATCAACTACACTACCGCCGTATATAATTTCATTGCCAATAACCACGATACTACCAACAAAACCTTTTCATCATTCTATAACAACACGGTTATTACCGGGCAGTCGGGAGCTGCCGGTATTAATGAAGTGGACGACTTACTGAATATGATTTTTGCCGGTAAACCCAGCGGGCAAACCATACCCGAAGCCGCCTATTTTATCTGCCGGAAACTATACCGTTGGTTCGTGTATTACTCGATTGACGCATCGGTTGAGTCCAATGTAATTCAACCCATGGCACAGGCGTTTTATTCGGCCAACTGGGATATCAGTGTTCCGCTGAAACTATTACTGAAGAGTGAACATTTTTACGACAGCCTGAATATGGGATGTCAGATAAAAAGTCCTGTTGATTACTTCATCAGCTACCTGCGTGAATTCCAGGTACCGCTTCAAAATGCCGATGTTACTGTTCAATACGATATGTGGTACCAGGTGTACGGATTACTGAACCTGGGTCAGCAACCCATCGGAGATCCGCCGAATGTGGCAGGATGGCCGGCGTATTATCAGGATCCGGTATACTACGAACTATGGATCAACACGGATACCCTTCCGAAACGCCAGCAGATTGTGGATGCATTGGTGACCAATAACTACGGTATGATTCCGGCGCTTGACCTGATTGCCTGGGCCGATCTGCAAAGTGCCCCATCCAATCCTACCCAGCTGGTAAACGATGCTTTGCAGCTGTTGCTCCGCATCGATTTGTCGCAAACCAACAAAGATTTTATAAAAACCTCTACCTTACTTTCCGGCCAAACCAACGACATTTACTGGACCCAGGCATGGAATCTCTACAAAGCGGATACTACTAATGTAACCAATAAAAATGTGGTAAAAACACGGTTACAGGCGATGGTGAAATACATCATTGATCTGGCCGAATACCATCTTGCTTAATTCATCATTTCATTTTTTATCACATTAAAAAAACAAAAAAAATCACATGAAACGTAGAGATTTTATACGCAACACCATTCCGGCAGTAGCCGCTCCGGCCCTGCTCGATGGGTTTTCCATCAAAGCATTCGGCCCATCCCCTTTCCTCGATGCTTTAACCGGCGCCACAGCCAACACCGATCACGTACTGGTGGTGATTCAGATGAGCGGGGGTAACGACGGGTTGAATATGGTTCTCCCCCTGGATCAGTATGGAAACCTGGGCAATGCCCGTAGTAATATTCTGATTCCGAGTAACAAGGTATTGTCGCTCACCGGCTCATCCGTAACCGGATTACATCCTTCAATGACCGGACTGCAAAACCTTTTCAACAACGGCAAAATGAAGATCGTGCAGGGAGTGAGTTATCCATCCCCCAGCTTCTCTCATTTCCGTGCCACCGATATCTGGACGTCAGCTTCCGACTCCAACCAGGAGCTGAACAGTGGTTGGGCCGGACGGTACCTGAGCACCGAATACCCGAATTACCCTACGGGATATCCCAACAGCACCATGCCCGACCCGCTGGCCATTCAAATCGGCTCAGCCGTATCGCCGGTGTTTATGGGCCCTGCCATGAGCATGGGTATGGCCATCAGCAATCCGCAGAGTTATTACAACATTGTAAACAACGTGCAGGATCCTGCACCATCCACGCCGGCCGGAAAAGAACTTTCGTATGTGCGCACGGTGGCCAAACAAACCCAGTCATATCTGAGTGTAATTAAAACCGCAGCCAATAATGTAACTTCTCAGGGTACCTATCCAACAAATAATAACCTGGCCGCACAGTTAAAAATTGTGGCCCAGTTGATAAAAGGCGGATTAAAAACACGCTTGTACATGGTTAGTATAGGCGGTTTCGACACGCACTCCAATCAGGTAGATTCGGCCGATTACACCAAGGGAGCTCATGCTACCTTGTTGCAAAATCTGAGCGATGCCATTAAGGCATTTATGGATGACTGCCAGGGGCTGGGTGTTGCCGATCGTGTGGTAGGTATGACATTCTCGGAGTTCGGACGACGCATCAAATCGAATGCATCGGGAGGTACTGACCACGGCGCCGCTGCACCGTTGTTCGTATTCGGAAACAAAGTTGACGGAGGAAAAATCGTAGGTGTAAATCCTACCATTGCCACTACCGTTTCGGTGAACGACAATATCCCGATGCAATACGACTTCCGTTCGGTATATGCCACCCTGTTGAAGCATTGGTTGTGTGTAAAGCCTTCCGACCTGAATACCATACTCCTTAAAAACTTCCAGGATCTGGGACTTATTCAACCGGCCGCCTCCTGTATGCCGGTAGGTATTCATGAAGCCAACCAGGCTGCCGGTATCAATCTAATCTCCAACTATCCCAATCCGTTTGTTGCAAGTACCACCATTACCTACACCACCGATGGAGGATATACCATGATACAAATCTTCGATATGATGGGACGGGAGATAAAAACGCTGGTTGATGCCGAGATGAAAGCCGGAACCTATACGGCCTGGTTCGATGCCACCGGATTGCCTCCGGGTAACTATTATGCCCGTTTGCAGAATGGCGCCACGCAGCAGGTTCGCCATATGGCCATAGTACGTTAGCAAACCGAAACAATTAAAAAACCCTTATAATCCCTGGTGGAAATTCCACCGGGGATTTTTATTTAAATAAAATGTATTTCCTTTACAACCAAAGCCCCGGAAATAAGTCTAATATCCAAACTCATTCAACACTTCTAACACACCCAATATGAAATCCAAAATCGTACTATTTATCATTTTAATTTTTGGTGTAGGAACCGGATTACATGCACAGGTTACCATCACACCTGTTATTTATCCTCAGTACAGCACCGACTCAAGCACGGGAGGTCGATTGCCGTATATCTTCAGGGCCAAACTCAGCGGTTTGGCTGCGAATACGGTTTACCGTTTCTATGCCCGGGCATGCAACCCGGCCCTGGATGCTGCCAACTCAGGCTGGGGAACCAGTATTTTTCTGAAGAGCACAGGTAGTTTTCTGTATGTCACCAATCCGAATTTTTTCAATGGCGGAAGCTATGACACACTCAGAAGCAGTGCAACAGGTGAATACACCGGCTGGTTCGCATTTGAACCGGGACGTGTGAACAATGCCCGATTCAATGAAGGCAATTATATTCATGCCAAAGTTTTTTTGCAACCCAATGGCGGCGGACCGGGTGGAGGCACCGCAGTAACCATTACTGATTCAATTCTGAATATCAAGATCGGTACCGGCACCACCAATGCTACCGGTGTATACAGCACCAGCCTGGCACCGGCCAAAGATCCGGTATTCCTGTACGACAACGAAAACGGCACCGGCCGGCCGCTCGCCGGAATGTGGATAGAATCAGACGGGCTTGACTTCAAAACAGGTACTGGTTTTGGCGGAACACCCAATGCTACCGCCTACCCGGCCTATTATAAAAGCAATACGGATGCTGTTACCTCCGCCTGGGGTAGTTTTATACCGAACACACTGGCCAACGGCCTGCGTCGCGTTGAACGCAGAGCGCTCACCGATGGTACCATTGCCTGGTTCAACACCGACGCCAACGGCATCTGGGATTCCAACAATGCCAATACCGTGAATCCAAACGGTGGACAAGCAGCCATAGAAATTGCCACCGACGACGCACCACTGGTGAATGTACCTCCGAAGCTTTATTTTGTAAAAGCCAGCCAAACCACGTACGAAAATGCAGGAACTGTTAGTATCGGTGTTGGAATAAAATTCCCTTCCGCCAATCCCACTTCCGTTGATGTGGCCATTGCCAGCGGCACCGCATCGGCAGGAAGCGATTATACCTATTCTACCCAAACTGTAACCTTCCCGGCCAACTCATCGGCCACTCAAAATGTAACGTTTACACTGGTAAACGATGCCGTAACAGAAAGCATTGAAAATGTAATTTTAAAACTGCAAAATTTCACCAATTCATCATCAGCCGGCACACCGGCCAATGACACCCTCACCATTGTAGATGATGACGCCCCGTATGTTAGCTTTAATAATGCCTCGGGAAGCGGAATTGAAAGCACCACTTCGGTAAATATTCCGGTCAATATCATGTTCCCGAATTCCAATGCTACCTCTGTCTTCATTTCGGTTACCGGCGGAAGTGCATCGCTGGGTAGCGACTATACCTTCTCCAACCAAACCCTCACCTTTCCGGCCAGCTCTTCATCGGCCATTAACGTGCCGCTTACCATCATCAACGATGCCGTTGGAGAACCCGATGAAACCATTGAGTTCACACTGAGTGCCGTTACCAACGGGGCCACACTGGGTATATCAAAATTCACGTACACCATACAAAATGATGACATTGTGCCGGTGATTACATTTCGTGCACCGACTACCCAGAATATCAAGGAAAATGCAGGGACTGTAACCGTTCAGGTATCACTCAGCAACCCGGCTCTTACCGCCACCTCCGTTACCATTTCGGGTTTCGCCGGCAGTGCTACACTGGGTTCTGATTATTCGCTTCCATCCAATACCATTACGTTCCCGGCCAACACCGCCACTTCCATCAATTACACCTTCCCTATTACCGATGATGCCCTGGTAGAGCAACCTGAAAATATTGTGCTCCGTCTTACCAACCCAAGTATCGGTGTAACGTATGTGAACGAGTTTGACACCATTAATATCACCGATAACGATTTACCGTACTATCTTATAAACCAGATCAACCATACCGATCCGGTGAACGGCATTGCCGACAGTTTAAATGTACGTTGTGAGCTGCATGGTGTGATCTACGGACCCAATGTTCGTCCGGGGGGATTGCAGTTCTTCATCAACGACCGCACCGGTGGTATTCAGGTATTGCGCACCGCCGGAACCTTTGGGTATGTGCCCGCTGAAGGCGACAGCATTGTGGTGAAAGGCGATATTACACAGGCAGCAGGTCAGCTGCAAATAACCAACCTTGATACTGTGTACAAAATAAGCAGTGGCAACGCATTGAAAACCCCAACCGTGATTACTTCGTACAGCGAAGCCAACGAAGGCAACTACGTTACCCTGCAATATTGTCATTTGGTGAATCCGGCTGCATGGCCAACCGGAGCCGGAAATGCTGCCATTGCTGTGGTTGATCAGAACAACAAACAGTTCATGACACAGATCTTCCGTCAGACCGATATCGACAGCACCCAGCCAACGCAGTACTGGTTTCATGTGAGCGGAATACTGGCTCAGAATGATAATGCACTGCCTTGGGATACAAGTTATTACCTCATCCCGCTCCACATTTCAAATTATGAAATTGTATATCCGCGTATGTCGTTTGCTACTGCATCCGATACCGCTTCAGAGAACATTGGTCTCGATTCGATGGACGTAAACCTGCAATGGGCGCCACGCACAGCCACCTCGGCCACTGTATCGTTTACTGGCGGGTCGGCAACCTTTGGTCAGGATTTTAACTTCACATCTGCTACCATCAACTTCCCTGCCGGCTATGCAGTAACGGCCAAGCAGCGCATGGGTGTATTGCTCATTGATGATGTTACACCGGAAGCGTATGAGAACATTCTGCTTACCATTCTGGGCCCAACTAACGGAGCTCTGGCTGTTACGCCTTCAGTACACTCGCTAGTTATAAGAGACAACGACGGAGGTAGCGGAATCAACACACTCGCGAGCGTAGCAATGTCGGTGTATCCAAATCCAAGCAACGGCATCTTCACAATAACCTCCGCCGCTGAAATAAAAAATGTACGGGTAACCGATATGACCGGACGTGTTGCCGGTAATTGGAATTCCGGCACTATTGATCTGAGCGGAGAAGCTAAAGGAATTTATATGATTGAAGTAACCACCGTGGAAGGCATCAGTGTTGGAAAAGTGACACTGAAATAAATACCCCGGGTATTCAACCTGTAATCCGCAGGGCCTTGTGCCTTGCGGATTTTTTTTGTTTGATAGATATCAGATGTGTACAGTGAAATTTCCGTTTATCACAAAAAAACAGGACTTTTGAACGTTTTTGACATGAAAAAGATATGACAGCAAAAGACGAACACCGAATAAAAAGAGCCTTACAAAAACGCAACTGGCGCGAAAGCAAGTACTCCGACTCATGGAGCGTTTTTAAAATAATGAGTGAATTTGTGGAAGGATTTGAAACCATGCGCCGACTGGGCCCTTGTGTGTCGATCTTCGGAAGCGCCCGTACCAAGCCCGACAATCCCTATTACAAAATGGCTGTAGAAATAGCCAAACTGCTGGCAGAAGCCGGATTTGGGGTCATCACAGGAGGCGGACCCGGCATTATGGAAGCCGGTAACAAAGGGGCCAAAGAAAACAATGGAACCTCCGTTGGGCTCAACATCAACCTTCCTTTTGAACAAACCCATAACCCCTATATCGACCAGGAAAAACTGGTGATGTTCGATTATTTCTTTGTGCGTAAAGTTATGTTCATGCGCTATGCACAGGGTTTCATTGTACTTCCCGGAGGCTTCGGTACACTGGATGAACTTTTTGAAGCCCTTACCCTTATTCAGACCGAAAAAATTGCCGAGTTCCCGATCATCCTGGTTGGACGAAGCTACTGGGCCGGGCTGTTCCACTGGATCTCAGAAGTAATGTTGAAAGAAGAAAACAATATCAATGCAGAAGACCTGAATCTGGTTCATATCGTTGATACCCCGGAAGAAGCGGTTCAGGTGATCAAGGATTTTTATCTCAAGTATACCATTTCCCCTAACTTCTAAGAACCGGTTCCACCCGGGAACATTTACACGGATTTATTACGAATAACACAACCACAGTATGTCGAATTTGAAGAAGGATGCCCTGGAATATCACAGCAAAAGAAGACCGGGCAAGATTGAAGTTGTTCCTACCAAACCAACACAAACCAAACGCGACCTGAGCCTGGCGTACAGCCCAGGAGTAGCGGTACCCTGCCTCGAAATTGCCGCGAACCCCGATGATGTGTACAAATACACCGCCAAAGGAAACCTGGTGGCGGTTATCTCCAATGGCACAGCGGTGCTGGGTTTGGGCAATATTGGCCCGGAGGCCAGCAAGCCGGTGATGGAAGGCAAAGGCCTGCTGTTTAAAATTTACGCCGATATCGATGTGTTCGATATTGAGCTCAACACCACCGATGTAGATGAATTTGTTCGCACGGTGAAAATTCTTGAACCTACTTTCGGGGGGATTAACCTCGAAGATATTAAGGCTCCGGAATGTTTTGAGATCGAGGAACGGCTGAAGAAAGAACTGAAAATCCCGATCATGCACGACGATCAGCATGGTACCGCCATTGTTAGTGGCGCCGGAATGATCAATGCGCTGGAAATTGTTGGAAAGAAAATTGAAGACATAATTCTGGTGGTGAACGGTGCCGGTGCATCGGCCATTTCCTGTACCAAAATTTTTGTATCCCTCGGCGTTCGCCACGAGAACATCATTATGCTCGACAGCAAAGGCGTGCTGCGTGAGGACCGTGACGATCTCGATGAACGAAAACATCTTTTCACTACAACCAAAGACGTGCATACTCTGGAAGAAGCAATGGTTGGAGCCGATGTGTTTGTAGGACTAAGCAAAGCCAATGTGGTAACACAGGATATGATACGCAGCATGGCCAAAGATCCCATCGTTTTTGCGATGGCTAACCCCGACCCTGAAATTGAATACCACCTGGCCGTGGCTTCACGGGAAGATGTAATTGTTGCTACCGGACGCAGTGATTATCCAAACCAGGTGAACAACGTGCTTGGGTTCCCGTACATATTCCGCGGTGCCCTCGATGTGCGGGCCACCGCCATAAACGAAACCATGAAACTGGCGGCTATAAAGGCACTTGCACAACTGGCCCACGAGCCTGTACCCGAAAACGTGAAGGCTGCGTACGATGAAATGACCCTTGAATTTGGTCGGCAGTATATTATTCCCAAGCCTGTGGATCCACGCTTATTGACCACGGTTGCCATTGCTGTAGCGAAAGCCGCTATTGAAAGCGGTGTGGCCAAAAAGGTCATAACCGACTGGGACGCCTATAAAATTGAACTGGAAAACCGACTGGGCAAAGACAATAAATTCATTCGTTTTATTACCGAGAAAGCGAAGAAAAACCCGAAACGGGTGGTGTTTGCAGAAGCCGAAAACTACAACATTTTACGGGCTGCACAAATTGTGCGTGACGAAGGTATTGCCAAGCCCATCCTGCTCGGCACCCGAAAACGCGTTCTGGAGATCATGCAGGAAAACAATATTGACCTCCATGATTGCCCGATCATCGACCCATATAATCAGGATGAAGAGTTACGTGAAGAATTTGCTCAGGAGTTTTACACCCGTCGACAACGCAAAGGCACCACCATGCATGAGGCACGTAAGCTGATGACCCAGCGGAACTATTTCGGCTGTATGATGGTGGAACGCGGCCTGGCCGATGCCCTCATCTCCGGACTAACCCGTAACTATCCAAGTACCATTCGTCCGGCCCTGCAGGCCATTGGCAAAAATGAAGATACCCATATTGTGGCCGGTATGTACATTATGCTCACCAAGCGGGGGCCTATTTTCCTTGCCGACACTACTGTGAACCGCAACCCGAAAGCAAATGATATTGCAGCCATCTGCAAACTGGCCTGTGATGAAGTACGTAAATTCAATATCACGCCACGCGTGGCATTGCTCAGTTACAGTAACTTCGGCAGTGCGGAGGGAGAAACCCCGCGAAAGATGAAAGAAGCGCTGAAGATCATCCGTGAACAAAACCCGTCACTTATTGTGGATGGGGAAATGCAGGCAAAATTTGCGTTGAACCCCGACCTTCTGAGAGAGAATTATCCA
Source organism: Bacteroidia bacterium (assembly GCA_044228315.1). Taxonomy (GTDB): domain Bacteria; phylum Bacteroidota; class Bacteroidia; order UKL13-3; family UKL13-3; genus CAINMV01. The sequence goes on from JBGAVF010000009.1 coordinate 15,560, forward strand.
TTCAGTACACTCGCCGACGGTCCCGCCAATGTGCTGATATTCCCGAAACTTTCAGCGGGTAACATTGCCTATAACCTGATGCAGGAGATCGGCGACGGAGAGGTGATCGGTCCGGTGCTCATTGGAATGAAGAAATCGGTGCATATCCTGCAGCTGGGAAGTAAAATTCGCGATATTGTAAACATGGTAACACTGGCTGTGGTGGATGCACAACGATAGGTACTAATTAAATTATTCAACTTTTATGAACCGAATCACAATGATGGCCCTTGCAGGTATCTTTTTGCTTTCCGGCTGCAAAGCCTACAAATGGCAAACCACCGACCGCCACGAAGACATTCTTGTAGGGAAGATCTCCCGTAAACTGCTGAATGATGATACCCGATTTCCGTGGATGAAGAAAAACTACGATCTGTATAATCATGCCGAAAGCACCGATATCTTATTCCTGAAAGCCTATAACAACCGCGTCACCTTTCTGGTATTTGCCGGCACCTGGTGCGATGACTCACAAATTCTGCTTCCCCGCTTTTTTCGTGTACTCGATGAAGCCGGATTTCCTCAAAAAGCCGTTACACTTTACGGAACCAACCGCTCCAAAGAAACCCTGAAAAAAGAAGCTGCAAAGAATAACATCAAGAAGCTTCCTACCATAATCGTATTCAAAGATGGAAAGGAAATAGGCCGCATTGAAGAAACCGTTCGTAAAAGCATTGAGGTGGACCTGAAAGAAATGCTTTTAAAAACACTGAATTGATGCACGGGAATACCCTCATTGAACATACGGCGGCCTGGGTACGAAAAGAACTGGAAGGTGCGGAAGCAGGCCACGACTGGTGGCATATACAACGGGTCTGGAGCAATGCAAAAACCCTGGCCTCGGCTGAACCATGCGACCACCTTGTAGTAGAACTCGCAGCCTTATTACACGATATTGCCGACGCGAAATTTCATAACGGAGATGAAGAACTGGGACCGGTGAAAGCCGGTCAATTCCTGAATTCACTGAACCTGCCTGCCGAAACGGGTAACCGGGTGGTTGAAATTATTCGCCACATTTCCTTTAAAGGCGGTCACGGCAAACCCCTTGAATCCATTGAGTTTAAAATAGTTCAGGATGCCGACCGGCTGGATGCCATTGGGGCCATTGGGATTGCAAGGGCTTTTCATTACGGTGGATTTAAAAACCGGGAATTATACAACCCGCAAATACCTCCCAACCTGCAAATGAGCAAGGAAGAATACAAGAACAGCAGCGCCCCTACCATAAACCACTTCTACGAAAAACTCTTACTGCTTAAAGAACGCATGCATACTGCCACCGGAAAAAAAATGGCAGTGGAACGGCACCGTTTCATGGATGAGTTCCTGCAACAGTTCTATACGGAATGGGACGGCCGATAAAATCCGCTTACCATTACCCTGATTGTTTTAGCAGGAGGTGATCCGGCAACTATTTTTTACTTTTACAAAAACTCTTTCTGCTCACCTGTATGTATATCACTGTAACATCCCTGACCTTGAAGCACTGGTACGGGTTTTTCCGGCTTTCCGCTTTCGGTATGAAAATAATGCAGCAAAGCAAAAAGGAGAAAGGTTTCATTACCCAGAAAAACACTGGTTTCGGTTACGAGCATTTCACCCTTTCGGCATGGGAAAGTGAAGAGGACCTGAAGCGTTTTGCCCGAAGCGGCGAACATGCCCGGGCAATGCAGGCCAGCAAGGCACTGGCAACAGAAATTCGCACATATACTTACAGTGCAGAACACATGCCCAAATGGGCGGAAGCTAAAAAACTACTGAAAGAAAAAGGAAAAGTGCTGCGATTCAGTTAAACACCCAACAAGGCACTTACAAATGCTTCCCGGTTGAAGGTTTGAAGGTCTTCCACCTTCTCGCCCACCCCAATGTATTTGACCGGAATTTTAAACTGATCGCTGATACCGATTACTACGCCACCTTTGGCCGTGCCATCGAGTTTGGTAACTGCCAAAGAGGTAACATCGGTGGCTGCCGTGAACTGCTTGGCCTGTTCAAAGGCATTTTGTCCGGTACTGCCGTCAATAACAAGCATCACTTCGTGGGGTGCTTCGGGAATGCTTTTACTCATCACCCGTTTTATTTTACTTAATTCTGCCATAAGGCCCACCTTATTGTGCAAACGCCCTGCCGTATCTATCAGTACCACATCAGCATTCATCTCTACGGCTTTCTTCACGGCATCAAATGCTACCGAAGCCGGATCTGTATTCATGCCATGGCTTATAAACTCGGCCCCGCTCCGTTCGCTCCACACTTTCAGCTGGTCGACTGCTGCAGCCCGGAACGTATCGGCAGCGCCGATCACAACCTTTTTACCGTTTTTAATGAACTGGTTGGCGAGTTTGCCAATGGTGGTGGTTTTTCCCACCCCGTTCACACCCACCACCATAATTACATAGGGTTTGTACCCTTTCAGGTCTTCAAAGGTATTCACCACCTGCTGCTGGTTCTCATTCAATAGCTGTACAATTTCATCTTTCAGCAAGGCATTCAGCTCTGTGGTATTCACAAACTTGTCGCGGGCGGCGCGTTCCTCAACACGTTTTATGATCTTGAGCGTTGTTTCTACTCCCACATCACTGGCGATGAGAATACTTTCCAGTTCATCCAGAAACTCATCATCGATCTTCGATTTGCCGGCAATGGCTTTGGTGATCTTTGAGAAAATGCCTTCCCTGGTCTTTTCCAGACCTTTATCAAGGCTTTCTTTTTTCTCTTTACTGAAGAAACTGAAGATTCCCATGGGTATTTGTTGGTGGTTAAATAAAAAAGAGCCTTCTGTTAAGACAGAAAGCTCTCTTGTTTTTCCTGCCGGGGCAGATTATTTTTTAAATGCGTCTTTTACCTGTTCGGTAGGAACCATTTCCGATTTAAACGTATAGGCACCTGTTTTCGGGCTACGAACAACACGGATCACTTTCGAGAAGTCTTTCCCGGATCCTTTTTTCAGCGTAGCAACAACCTTCTTAGCCATAGTATGATGAGTTTAGTGGGTTTTAAATTATTTGATCTCTTTATGAACAGTTACTTTACGAAGGATCGGATTGAATTTTTTCAATTCCAGACGCTCGGTGGTGTTTTTCTTGTTCTTGGTAGTGATGTAACGCGAGGTACCCGGCATGCCGGAGTTTTTGTGCTCGGTACATTCCATAATTACCTGTATGCGGTTGCCTTTCTTTGCCATGACTCTTTATTGAATTAAATTTTACCGTTTTTAATTACATCATTGATGCAGGCACTGATACCGCGCTTGCTGATGGTGCGTAATGCTGAAGTGGATACTTTCAGCGTAATCCACTGCTTCTCTTCCGGAATCCAGAATTTCTTGGTGTGGAGGTTGGCATGGAAGCGACGAAGGCTCTTCTTGTTAGAGAAGGATACCTTGTGGCCTACAATGGCCTTCTTTCCGGTTAAATCACAAACTTTCGACATGATCGTATTTTTTGGGACGGCAAATATACACTTTTTCGTAAAAAGAGGAAATATTTTATGGCAAATTTCCTGAACCTCAACAGGAATGTGCATTCTGGTAATTCAACGGGAGAAATTCACCCCCCGGGAGCCGATGAAATGTTCAGAACAACCGGCCTCTTTTGCCCTTTTTTCACTGCCTGCCTGATAAAACCCATGCCGCCAAATCTTAGTACTTTCGTGGCCTTCATCCTTTATGAAAATCCTTATTCTCAGCATCGGCAAAACCAAAGATTTGTATTTGAAAGAAGGCCTCAGGATATACCTTGAGAAGCTGGGACGTTATTGCACGCTGGAATGGAATGAACTCCCCGACGTGAAAAACGCAGCTTCGCTTCCTACAGAAGAACTGAAAAAACGGGAAGGGCAGGCTTTTCTCGAACATCTTCTCCCCTCCGACCATGTGATATTACTGGATGAGCAGGGAAAAACACCTACTTCCGGTGAACTGTCGGTTCAGCTCCAGGGCCTCATGAACCGTTCGGTGCCCCGGGTTGTATTTATCATTGGCGGCGCCTTTGGCTTCGATAAGAAACTGTATGAAACAGCAAAGGAGAAACTGGCCCTTTCGCGACTGACATTCACCCATCAGATGGTACGGCTGATCGTGGCTGAACAGCTATACCGGGCCTTTACCATATTAAACAACGAAAAATACCACCACTAAAGCGGTTATTCTTCCTTCAGAAAATCGTATCCGTAATCGGTAACTGGTACCAGGGTTTCTTTAATGGTACGTACCGATGTCCAGCGAAGCAGGTTCAGCTTGCTGCCGGCCTTATCGTTGGTACCCGATGCCCTTGCCCCACCGAAAGGTTGCTGCCCTACCACGGCTCCGGTTGGCTTATCGTTGATATAAAAGTTGCCGGCGCTGTTGCGCAAAGCTACCATGGCCTTCTCCACCGCAAAACGATCCTGGGCCAGCACGGCTCCGGTCAAAGCATACGGTGAGGTGGCATCCACCAGTTTCAGGGTCTCGTCGAATTTCTCGTCTTCGTACACATATACGGTAAGTACCGGACCGAAAATTTCTTCGCACATGGTTATATAATCCGGCTTTTTAGCTACCAGTACAGTAGGCTCAATAAAGTAACCGGTCGATTTATCGTACCCGCCTCCGCACAGGATCTCCACATTGGCGGTATCCGTTTTAGCATTGTCGATATATGAGGTGATCTTGGTAAAGGATTTCTCATCGATAACAGCATTCACAAAGTTACGGAAGTCTTCCACCGGACCGGGTTTCAAAGCACCCACCTTCTCTTTCAAAGCGGCGCTGTAATAATCCCACATACTTTTCGGCACATACACACGGGAAGCTGCTGAACATTTTTGTCCCTGGTATTCAAAAGCACCCCGTATTGTATTGGCAACAGCCACATCCGGCAAGGCCGACGGGTGAATAACAATAAAGTCCTTACCGCCGGTTTCCCCAACAAAACGCGGGAATGATTTGTAATTATCGAGGTTGCTGTAAATTGTTTTCAGCATGCCTTTGAACACGCCGCTGCTGCCGGTAAAGTGCACAGCTGCAAACAGCGGATGGCTGAAGCAAACTTTCCCTACGGTGGGTCCGTCAACAAACACCAGGTTGATGACACCGGCCGGCAATCCGGCTTCCATAAATATTTCCATCAGCACATGGGCGGCATAGGTTTGTGTTTCAGCGGCTTTCCATACTACTACATTGCCCATCATGGCCATGCTCGTTGGCAGGTTGCCGGCAATGGCGGTAAAATTGAAAGGGGTAACGGCAAGGCAAAAACCTTCCAGCGGACGGTATTCAACCCGGTTGAAAACACCCTTGGAAGAAAGAGGCTGATCGTGGTAGATCTCCTGCATGTATTGCACGTTGAAGCGCAGGAAGTCGATCATTTCGCAGGCAGCGTCGATCTCGGCCTGGAACGCATTTTTGCTTTGTCCCAGCATGGTAGCTGCATTGAGTTTGGCACGGTACGGCCCGGCAATAAGATCGGCTGCTTTCAGGAAAATAGAAGCACGGTTTTCCCAGGGCATCAGCTCCCAGGATTCCCTGGCAGCCAGCGCAGCATCGATAGCGCTTTGAACATGAGAGGCATCGCCTTTATGAAAGTTGGCAATGATATGTTTGTGGTCGTGCGGAGGTG